>DASVHB010000347.1:0-2309 GCA_036379195.1 Pirellulales bacterium | reverse complement strand
AAGGGTTGGAAGGAGGCCGTGACCAGTGAGCAGGTCGCCCGGTTTCTTACGAAAATTCGGCATCGCGGGCTGAGTTTTGGAATCTTGATCGCAGCCAACGGAATTACTGGCGAGCCAGAGCATCTTTCGCGTGCCAATTTTCTGGTGAGCGCCGAGCTCGCGGCCTTCAAGATTCGAATGGTGATCGTAACCCGTGAGGAGATCGAGAAGCTCGCCTCGGGCGAAGATTTTGCCAACTTGATCATTCAAAGGGTCTGTAACCTTCATGCATCTGGCGGTCGTTGCTATTGACATTGAAAATGATTCGACTGATTCTCGCGAGCCTGTTGTATCACTGGCGGATGAATCTGGCGGTGGGGTTGGGCGTGGCGGTGAGCACGGCGGTGCTCACAGGCGCATTGCTGGTGGGCGATTCGGTGCGCGGCAGTTTGCGGCAGCTTACGCTCGATCGGCTGGGAACAGTCGACGAAGTGCTGATCACCGACCGCTTCTTTCACTCGGCCCTGGCCACCGAAGTTGCCGCCGAACCGGCATTCGGGCAGTCGTTTTCGATGGCCGTGCCGGCCATCTTTTTGCAAGGCAGTCTTTCGCAGCCGGACTCGGGTGCGCGGGCCAGCCAGGTGAACCTGTGGGCTTGCGGACCGGCGTTCTTTAAGCTCGATGACGCCGAGCGCAATCACAACGAAGACCGCGCCGCCCGCCACGGCAACGCCCCCGCCGAAGGTGAAGTGTTTATAAACCAGCCGCTGGCCGAAGAGTTGCAAGCGGCGGTCGGCGATGACGTGGTCGTGCGGCTGCCGCGGCCTACCGAGATTCCGCCCGATAGCCCCTTGGGCAAGAAGACCGACCTGATCGCCAATCGCCGGCTGAAAGTGGCCCAGATACTGCCGGCGGCGGGCACGGGCCAATTCAGTCTGCGGCCCAATCAACAGGCACCGCTGAATGCCTTTTTTCACCTGGCCGACTTGCAATCGGCGCTCGACCAGCCGCCCGACCGCATCAACGCCATTCTGGTGGCCGGGCATGAAGCGGCCCACGTCCCGCCCGACGAAAGCGAGCAGCGGTTGCAAAAGTCGCTGTTGCCAAAGCTGGCCGACTATGGCCTGTCGCTCCGGCGCAGCGAGCGCGGCTATTTCAATCTTTCCAGCGAGCGGATGTTGCTCGAGCCAGTGATCGAGCGCGCCGCGCTGGCGGTGTTTGAACCCAATCATCCACAAGTCGCCTTCACTTATTTGGCCAATTACCTCCAGGCGGGCGAGAACGATCGCGGGCGAATTCCTTACTCGACCATCACCGCGCTGGACCTGACCGATCAGCCGCCCCTGGGTCCCTTCAAGACGCCCGAGGGGCAGCCGATCGAGTCGCTGGCCGAAGACGAGATCTTGCTCAATCGCTGGGCGGTCGACGATTTTGCGCAGCAGGGCGTGGCGCTCAAGCCGGGCGATCGCGTGCGGCTGACTTACTTCGAGCCGGAAAGCACGCATGGCCGCGTAAGTGAGACGACCCGTGAGTTCAAGCTCAAGGCGGTGGTTTCGATGACGGGGCCAGCCGGCGATCCCGACTTTACGCCCGAGCTGCGCGGCGTGACCGACCAAGCCTCGCTCGATAACTGGGACCCACCGTTTCCGTATGATCCTCGGCGCGTGCGCACCGCGCCGCCGCACGACGAAGACGATCGCTACTGGCACGACTACAAGGCGACGCCCAAAGGTTTCGTGTCGCTGGCCACAGGGCGCAAGCTGTGGAGCAGTCGCTTTGGTCAGACGACGTCGATTCGCATTCCGCCCGCCGAGGGATTGACTGAGGCGGACCTGGCCAAGCAGCTCGAGAAAGAATTGGCCACGCGCAAGGAGTCGCTGGGGTTCGTGTTCCGCCCCCTTAAGCGGCAAGGGTTGGCGGCCTCGCGCGGGACGACCGATTTCAACGAGCTGTTTTTGGGCTTTAGCTTTTTCATCATTGTCTCGGCGGTGATGCTGGCCGCGCTGCTATTTCGGCTGGGCGTCGAGCGGCGCGCGAGCGAAATCGGCACGCTGGCCGCCGTGGGATTCAACGCCAGGCAAGTGCGCTGGTTGTTGTCGGCCGAAGGGTTGCTCGTGTCGCTGGCCGGCGGCGCGTTGGGCCTAGCAGGCGGGCTGGGCTTTGCCTGGTTGATGCTGGCCGGGCTGCGCGATCCGCACTGGTGGTTGGCCGCGGTCAGTACGCCGTTCTTGCAGCTACACACGACCTGGCAAAGTTTCACCATGGGTTATCTGGCAGGCGCGACGATCTGCTGGCTGGCCATTGTCTGGTCGCTGTGGCGGATGAGCAAA
>DASVHB010000346.1:0-6533 GCA_036379195.1 Pirellulales bacterium | reverse complement strand
CGCTGGATGCCCAGCCGAAAGGCCGCCAGGTCGGGCCGGGCGACCAGGGCCATGCGCACCAGCTCGTCGTGCCCCGGCGGGCGCGGCCCGGTGTCGCGAAGCGAGCCGCGCAGCTCGATCTGCGCGGCGGCCTGTGGTGGTAGATTCAACAGCGCCGCCAGCCCGTGCTTGGCCTCGAGCAGTTGCGCCCGCGCTTGCTCGAGGCCCACCTGAGCGGCATCGCGCTGGATGCCGACGTTCAACAGGTCGGGTTCGGTCACGGCGCCTTGCTGCAGTTGTATCTCGGCTTTTTCCAACAAGGCCTCGGCGCCCTTCAGGCTGGTCTGGGCGTAGTACACCGTTTCGCGCGCCACCACCACGTCGAGATACAGCAGATAGAGATCGTCGATCGCCATCCGCACGGCGTCTTGATACTGCGCCTCAAGCACTCGCGTGGCCTGGGCAGCCGCCGCCGCGCGAGCTTTTCGCTTGTGGTTCAGGTCCAATGGTTGAATGACGCTGATCGAGTAGTCGTTGTTGCCCGGCCGCGCCGCGGAGTAAGGAGAATACGGAACGTTCGCCGCCGACAGAAAGTAGAGCGGGTTGCCGCGCAAGCTGGCGGTGAGCTCGTCGGCGCGGGCCTGGGGAATCTCGAAAGCCTTCGAGCGCAGTCCGGCGTTCTCGCGCACCAGCCGTTCGATGGCCTGTTCGAGGGTCAGGCCGTTGGGCGGCCCTTCGATATCGCCCTGGGGAAGTTCGAGCGGACCGAACAGCGGCACCGCCTCCACCGTCGGCCGTTGCGACTGGGCGGCCGCCAGCGGCGTGGCGCCGCGCGAAAACCGGGGACCCGGTGTGGAGATCGAAGAGAGTACGCCGCGATCGGGCTGGCGAAAACTGGCCGTCGAGCGGGCGGGGTTGGCACGCTGGGCCATGGGCCTGCCCCGGCCGCCTTGAGGCGCCGCGAAGGGGTTTTCGCCCGCTCCCGGCGCCTGGCCCAACACCGAGGCGCCGCGCCGGCTGGCTTTGGCGGTGATGCCCTTGGAGATGATGATGATTTCATCGGCTAGCCCAATCAACTGGGCCTGCGCAGCCCGCGACCCGCACAGCCAAACGGCTGCGAAAACCGCCACGGCAGCGAATCGGCCGAGTCTGGCAACCATGAAACGACAGGCGGGAAGAGATGGAAAGCTGGGATGTCTCTTCCTCAGTTGTCGGTTGCCGGGCTTCTGCCGATGTAGCCGAAGTAAGGGCCGCCGCTGAGTCGGGTCTGATCGCCGCGTTTTCCCCACTTTACGCCGCCCGCCCAGCTCGCTGGGGCACCAACGAATGCCGGGTAGTGGCTCAAAGTGGAGTTGATCGTCCTCACCAACCCGAAGCGTCAGCGAGGAAATGCCCGTTTTGCCTCGCTTACGCTTCGGGTTGGTGTCCAATCGCCGCCGACCAACACAACTTTGCGACGCCACCGAATGCCGCAAACGGTTGACTGCCCTGCGCCGCGCTACCTAAAATCGGCGTTGAACCCGCCGGCTCTGGAACGGTTTGCCATGGCGTTTTTGCAGTCCCTCAACGGCAGCGATCCCGGACATCTGCACCCGCTGGAAAGCGAGCGGGCGGTGCTCGGCCGCCATCCCGACTGCGACATTGTGCTCGACGAGGGGGCGGTCAGCCGCCAACACGCCCAAATCACCATCGTCGACGAAGAATTCTTTGTCGAAGACCTGGGCAGCCGCAACGGCACGTTCGTCAACGGCCAGCCGGTGCGCGGTCGCCGCCGTCTGCTCGACGACGACCGGGTGAAAATCTGCGATCTACTGTTCGCCTTTCGCCTGGAAGAGCCGAGTGCCGCGACGCCGCTGAGCGGCCTTTCGCCCAAACACGGCGTGGCGGTCATCGACGATACCGGCGCGCCGGGCGTCTCGACCATCATGTCGACGCTCGACGTCAAATCGTCGGTGTCGGGGTTGCGAGCCACCACCGTCAATGCCGACGCCAAGCTCAAGGCGCTGCTCGAGATCACCCGCAACCTGGGTTCGACGATTGCGCTAGACCAGGTGCTGCCCAAAATCCTCGACAGCTTGTTCAAGATTTTCTTGCAGGCCGACCGCGGTTTTATCGTGTTGCAAGAAGGCGCCGGCGGGCCGCTGGTGCCCAAGGCCATCAAGCTTCGCCGCGGCGATATGGAAGACACCATTCGCATCAGTCGCACCATCGTGCGCAAAGCGATGGAAGGCAAAGAGGCGATTCTTTCGGCCGACGCCGCCAGCGACGCCCGATTTGACAGCAGCCAGAGCATTGCCGACTTCCGCATTCGTTCGATGATGTGCGCCCCGCTGATCGACAGCGAGAGCCGGGCCCTGGGCGTCATTCAAATCGACACCCTCGATCAGCGCACGCCGTTCGTGCAGGAAGATCTGGACATGCTGGCCAGCGTGGCCAGCCAGGCCGCGTTTGCGGTCGAAAATGCTCAACTGCACGAGGCGGCTTTGCGGCAGCGGGCCTTGGAGCGCGACTTGGAGCTGGCCCATCGGGTGCAGCAGGGCTTTTTGCCGCGGCACCCGCCCAAACTGCAAGATTACGACTTCTTCGATTTTTACGAACCGGCCAACCAGGTCGGCGGCGACTATTTCGACTACATTGAGCTGCCGAACCAGCGGCTGGCGGTGGTGGTGGCCGACGTGTCGGGCAAGGGCATGCCCGCCGCGCTGCTCATGGCCAAGCTGTCGGCCGAGGTGCGCTATGCGCTGGTCAGCCAGCCGGGACCAGGGGCCGCCCTGGCCCGGCTCAACGCCGACTTTGCCAGCAGCGGCTGGGAAGACCGCTTCGTCACGATTGCCATTGCCGTCATCGACCTGGCGCGGCACGAATTGCACGTGGCCAACGCAGGGCATTTGCCGCCGCTGTTGCGCCACGCCGACGACCACATCGAGCCGCTGGGCGTCGATCAGATCAGCGTGCCGCTGGGCGTGACCGACGAGATTGAATGCGAGCAGGTATCGCTGCCGTTTGTGCCCGGCTCTGGCCTGGTGATGTTCACCGACGGCATCAGCGAGGCGATGAACATGGAAAACAATCTCTATGGCCTGGCAAGGCTGCGCAGCCAGGTGGCGGCGCCTGCGGAAAACGTCTCTCAGCTCGGCGAGCAGATCTTGCGCGACGTGAAGTTGTTTGTCGGTCGTCGGGCGCAAAGCGACGACATGTGCCTGATCTGCGTCGGCCGCCGGCGCTAAGCCCAAAACCGCCTTCCGTTCCAGAGCAATGGCCGCCTTAGTGCTTTGGTTTGAGCATTACCGTGAGCGCGATCAATGAGAACCAATGGTTGGCTCACATCCAGCGAAACCAGCGCAAGGCCAGGCCAAAACTGACCGCGGCCCAGGCGGCCAAACCGATGAGTTGCCGCCAGAGTGCCACGACGCTGGCGCCTTCGAGCATCACGCCGCGCAGCGCCTCGTTGAGCATCGTCAGCGGCAAGAGCTGAATGGCCGGCTGCACCGCCGCGGGAAATCGCTCGGACGAGAAGAACACGCCCGAAAGCAGCCACATGGGCAGCATCACCAGGTTCATGAGGCCCGAGACCGTTTCGACCGTGCGGGCGCGACTGGCCACCAGCAGCCCGATGCCCGCGAACGCCACCGAGCCGAGCAAAATAAACAAGGCCAGCGCCGCCAGGTTGCCGTAGATCACCACGCCGAACGCCAGCCGAGCGAAGATCAGGATGATGAAGACTTCGGGAATGATAAACAGCAGTCGGCTGGCCATGACGGCCGCCAGAAAATGGCTGCGCCGCATGGGGGTGGCCAGGAACCGCTTCAGCAGCTTGCGGATGCGCATATCGACGATCACAAAACCGACGCCCCACAGGCCGCCGCCCATCAGACTCATGCCCAGCAGGCCGGGCACCAGAAAGTCGATGTAGCGTCCGCCCGGCTCGTTTAGCGGCAGCTCTTCGACGCCGGCGGGGTCGCGCCTGCCGGCGGCACGCTGCAGCACGTCGTCGGCCGCGTTGCGGGCCAACAGGCTCTCGGGCCGCGTCGGATCGTAAGCATATTGATAGTGCGGCGACGAGGCATGTTCCGCCGTCACAATGAGTTCCGTCTTGCCGGTGCGCAGCCGCAGCCGGCAGGTGCCGGTGTCGTGAACGGCGGCGACAAACCGCGGATCGGATCGCAACGCTTCGACCACCGCGCCGGCCTCTGCCGTCTGCTCGACATCGACTGTGATGCGTTCGACCGGCTTGTTGCGAAAAGCAATGCCCAGGCCGATGGTCATCACCAGCGGAAAGCCGTAGACCCAAAAGACGGCCTCGGGCGTGCGCGTGAATTCGCGGAACCGCGCCAGCACAAGCTGCACGAAGGGATGGCCGGAGCGCGGGGCTTGTGCCGACGGGCGCGCGGGCGGCGAGGCGGTGGAGTCGCTCATGGCGCGGCGGGTTCCTCTTCTTCAAAGTGGCGGCCTGCCAGCTTGACAAACACGTCTTCCAGGCTGGCGTGCCGCACCGACAGTCCGGTCAGCCGCACGTTTAATTGTTGCAAGCGGGAGATGAGCGACGGCAGCGTCACGTGCGGCTCGGCCACCGAAAGGCAGACTCTGCCGCCTTCCGGGCGCGCAGCCGTTACGCCCGGCAGATCGGCCACCGCCGCCGGATCGACCGCGCCGTTGGCTCGCTCGGCGCCGGACGCTTCGCCGTCACCGGCATGCGCCGAAAACTCAATCACGTGTTCGCCGCCCAGGCTGGCAATCAGCTCACGCGGCGTGCCCAGTGCGATCACTTTGCCATGATCGACAATCGCCACGCGGTCGCAGAGCCGTTCGGCTTCGTCCAGATAATGCGTCGTTACCAGCACCGTGCGGCCCTGGTGACCGAACTGGCGAATGACTTCCCAGAGCTGCCGCCGCGATTGTGGATCGAGTCCCGTGGTCGGTTCGTCGAGAAACAGCAGTTCGGGATCGCCGACCAGGGCGGCGGCGACGGCCAGGCGCTGCTTCTGCCCGCCCGATAGCTTGCCGACCCAGGCGGCGGCTTTTTCTTCGAGCCCCACCAGGCGAATGGCTTCGTCCGGCTCGATGCCGCGCCGATAGAAGCTGCGAAAGAGCCTCAGCGTTTCGCGCACCGAGAGCTTTTCCGACAGCCGCGTTTCTTGCAACGAAATGCCGATCCTCTGGCGGATTTCATCGGCGTCGCTTTTCCACGAGAGGCCCAGCACCTCGACCTCGCCGGAAGTGGGCGAGAGCAGCCCTTCGATGATCTCGATGGTGGTGGTCTTGCCGGCGCCATTGGGGCCGAGCAGTCCAAAACACTCGCCGCGTTCGATGGCCAAATCGAGACCGCGGACCGCCTCGACCGGGGGCCGGCCTTCGTAGGTCTTTACAAGTTGACTACAGCGAATGGCGGAAGACATTGGGCCGGTCAATATAACGGCGAAAATCCGCCTTGCCCAGGCACTCGTCCAACGGCCCCCTGCTCGCTAGAATTCTCGCGGATGTTTCCTGTTTGCTTCCGCCGCCTGGTGTCTCGATGCGAAATCCACTGCTAGCGCCCGATCTGCGCGAGTTGGTCGCCGAGCACAACGAGGCGGGCTTGCGAGAATTCTTTACCGGCCACCACCCCGCCGATTCCGCCGAGCTGCTCGACGACCTCGAGCCCTCGGAAGTGCTGTTTGTGCTGAATCTGCTGACCGGCCGCGAACGGGCAGCCGTGTTCAGCTATCTCGAGCCGCCGCTGCAAGACGGCGTCGGCCGGCTGATGGAGCGCGGCGCACTGGCCTCGCTGCTCACCTACATGTCGCACGACGAGCGGGCCGACCTGGTGAGCCGCTTGCCCGACGAGCGGGTCGAGCAGATCATGCCACTGCTGGCCCATGCCGAGCGAGAAGACATCCGCACGCTGGCCTCGTACCGCGAGGGAACGACCGGGGCGGTCATGACCAGCGACTATGCCACCCTGCCGGCCGAGATTACGGCGGCCCAGGCCCTCGACCGGCTGCGACACGAGGCGCCCGACCGCGAGACCATCTACTATTGCTACGTGCTCGACGGCGACCGGCGGATCATTGGATTTGTGTCGCTGAAAGACCTGATTTTGGCCCCGCCCAGCCGGCCGGTCTCGCAGATCATGCAGACCGACGTGGTTTCGGCCACCGTCGATGAAGACCGCGAGCTGGCCGCGCAGAAGCTGATGGAGTACGACCTGATCGCTCTGCCCGTGGTCGACGCCGAGGGCCGGCTGGTGGGCATCGTCACCCACGACGACGTGATCGACGTGATTGTCGACGAGGCGACCGAAGACGTCTACCGCCTGGGCGGCATCGAACCGCTGGGCGACAGCTACTTGCGCACGCCGTTCGCCACGCTTTGGGGCAAGCGCGGTTTGTGGTTGGCGATTCTGTTTTTTGGCGGTTTTCTGACGACCACCGTGCTGGCCTATTATGAACCGGTCTTTCTAGAACTGCCGGCTCTGGTGATGTTCATGCCGCTCATTATTTCCGCCGGCGGCAATTGCGGCTCGCAATCGGCCACGCTGATTACGCGGGCTTTGGCCCTCGGCGAAGTCGAGCCGG
>DASVHB010000345.1:0-9857 GCA_036379195.1 Pirellulales bacterium | reverse complement strand
GGCGGATGTAGAAACCAATGTCAGCAACCACCGGGCAAGCCGGTGGCCTGGCAGCGATTGGGGCGGATCGGCAAAACAGGCGTGCCCGGCGAAAGCCCCCGGAAATCCAATTCGTGCGGCTTGCTAGGAACTGCCCGCTTCGCCCAAACGGCGCCGCAGATTCGCCAATTCCCGTTCCAGCAGGGCTTTGTCGGCCAGAACCTGGTCGAGCTCGGCCGCCGCGGTATCGAGCTTGGATGCCGTCTGGGTTAATTTGGTTGCCGTCTCAGCCGCGAATACGCGCTCTTCCGACGGAGTGCGCAGCCAGTGGCCGGTCGCAGGGTCGTGGAGCCGAAGGTTCTCTCCGTCTGTCCGCGCACTTGCAAAACAAAGCGCGAGCGAAGGCGTGGCGATCGCTCTTCCTCTTCACCGCCTCGTTTGTCCGCCGAGATCGTGGGTTCACGCAAATCGTGTCTAGAAACGAGTTTGAAGCAATCTGAAAAAAATTGCTTGACAACCCGCCGAAGGTGGGTACTTTTATTTCTTCATGCATGACTCGTTGGCGTGGCTTGGTTCGCCACGCATGTTTCGATCGTGCGATGACAGTCGGGCCGGGCGCGCTCGCGAGTGGCCGCCCCTACGACTGCGGATGGACCAAACTGAAGGATTTTCAATCGGGAAAGTCGCGACGAATCGCTTCCTCGTGTTGAGGGGAATGCGATGCGCTTTTCCAGGCCCAGTGCCGGCGGTGACGGTGGAACCTGTCACCCACGGGGACAGGGTTTGCGCTTCGGCCAACCAAGAAAACAGCGTTTTAGCCCAGCTTGTCGCTTCTCATCGCTGGGATGGCGTCTCAATCGAGCACCGCCGGTAGTTATTCGCAGTCGCCCAAAGCAGACGCGTGGCGTTGGCGTCGATGGCTTGCTCTGGCCGTGATACTGTTGATCGCCGCGGCGGTGTTTCATCCCTTGCTGCTGCGGGGCGCGGCCTGCCTGCTGATTGCCGACGATGGTGCGGGCGACGCAAACGATGTCGTGGTGCTGTGGTGCGAGCATTGTTTCGATCGTGCAAGCGAACTCTATCGCGACGGCGAAGCGGCGCGGTTTCACTACATCGAACCGACGAGCGAACGGCTGGTGTCGCTGGGGGTATCGCCTTCGTGGGGAGAGCTTTGCGTCGCGGAGTTGGGCCGGCGGGGCGTGCCATCGCAGGCGATTTCAGAGATCCCTGGCGCCGCCCGCGAGCCATGGGGCTTTGCCCATTCGTTGCACGCCTGGCTGCGCGACAACCCCGAATCGCAGGTGCGCGTGTTGTGCAGCCGGTTGGAAAGCGGTGCGGTGCGCTATGCGTTTTCTTCGGTGTTGGGCGACGACGAATTTGAGCGGGTCGGTTTTTGGTGCCCGGCAGACCCGCGGTTCGACGAGCACGACTGGTGGCAGAGCGGTGCGGGACGGCGCGAGTTTGCCACGGCGTTGTTCACACAGGCTTATTTCTGGTTGCATGGCGAAGACAGCGGCGTGTCGGCGACGATGTTCGATCCCGACGCCTATGAGCGGGGCCTGAATTGACCCGCGTCTTGGCGGCTGGCATCGCGCTCGGCGTGTTGTGCGGCGCGGTATTGTGTCGCGGGCTGTGGTTGCCGTGCGTCGCGCGATGGCTCGATATCGGCCAGCGGCCTCGGCAAAGCGATTATGTGTTTGTGCTTCCTGGCGGCGAAGAGACGCGACCTTTTGTGGCGGCGGCCCTCGTGCGTCGCGGCCTGGCTAAAGAGGCGTTAGTGCCCCGCACCGGCGATACGCCAGGCATCCTCGACGGCACGTGGAAGCCTGCTCACGAAGTTACCCGCGAAGTTTTTGAGCGCCGCGGGACGCGGCCTGATGCGGTGCATCTGATCGGCCAAGCAAGTACGAGCACCTATACCGACGCGCTGGCATTGGCTGAGTTTCTCGAAACACGGCCTGGCGCCACGGTGGCCGTGGTGACGAGCGACTACCACACGCGGCGAACGCGATGGATTTTTCGAAACGTGCTCGGTGATCGCTCGAAAGACCTTTACTTCGTTTCGTCGCCGAACGACCGGTTCGATGCGACGATGTGGTGGCGATGCCGCGAAGGGGCGTGGGGGCACTGCTCGGAATACGCAAAACTAGCGATGTATTTTGTGCGGTATGGAGGTTGGCCGGTTTGGGGCGGGGGATTCTTGCTGGCAGCGTTGACCACCGCGGCACTCGTGGCGCGGCGGTGGCTTGTGAACGGACGCATTCGCGATCGTCTCTCTCACGCGGTGGGCGCGCCATCGCTTGTTCCCTCGGCCCGGCTTAGTTCCTGAAAACTATGAACCGCATCTATCGCGTTGTTTGCTTTTCGGCCTTCGCAGGGGCGCTGGCCTGGCTGCTGGGACCATCGCTGTATGAGCTGGTGATTCGCTGGTCGAGCGATCCGGCCTATTCGCATGGGTTTTTGGTGCCGGTGTTTGCCGTGTATCTGTTGGTGCGCCGCCGCGGGATGGCGGGCGTGTCGTCGCCGGCCGTCGCTTGGGGGTTGGGTTTGCTTGGCATCGGCGCACTGTTGGAGATCGCCGCCGGGGTGGTGATGGTGCGAACGCTGGCTCATTACTCGCTTCCCTTTTTCGCAGCCGGCATCTGCCTGGTGTTTTGCGGCTGGCACTGCCTGAAATGGGCCTGGCCCTCAATTGTGTTTTTGTTCTTTATGGTGCCGCTGCCCGGCCCGCTGGGCGATCTGTTGTCTCACCCGCTGCAACGCGTGGCGACCAAGGTGGCGACGTACGTCGTGCAACTGATCGGCGTGCCCGCCATTGCCGAAGGCAACGTGATCGTGCTGAGCGAGGCCCGGCTGGGCGTGGCCGAGGCGTGCAGTGGTCTGCGAATGTTGGTCTCGTTTGTCACGTTCGCGGTGGCCGTGGTGTTTCTGGTCGATCGGAAGCCGTGGGAGAAGGCCGTCGTGCTGCTCAGCGCCGTTCCCATTGCCATTATCGCCAATGTGACGCGGATCACGGTGACCGCGGCGCTGTACGAATGGGTCAGCTCGGAACTGGCCGAAGCGGTGTTTCACGATCTGGCGGGCTGGCTGATGATGCCGTTGGCGCTCGCCTTGTTGGCCGGAGAGTTGCGGCTGTTGTCGGCGCTGTTTGTCGAGGCGCCGGTGCGAGAGGCATTGCCGGTGGCCAGCATCGCAGGCATGAAGAAGGCCCCGCCCAAGCCAGTTGCCAGAAGCGTGGGGCGCAGGAAGCATTTGCGGGCGCGATAGGACGCAAGCAGCAAGGCACTGAACGATGAGCGACGATAACGCAGAGTTCGATCTGCTCGGCCTGGCCAACCAGCCGGCCTCGAAATCGCCGGGCGAGCTGGCGCGATTGGCGCAAGCGGCGGTTGCGCGACCGCCTGCCGATGCGTCGGCGGTCGAGTGGGGCGACCTGACACAGGCTTTACCGGCCGAGCAGACGCCCTTCGACTTGCACGCTTTGTGGCACGGCCTGCGTCGCCGCTGGCCGGTGGCACTGGTGTTGGGCATCGTGGGTTCGGCGGTGGCCAGCACGGTTGGCTGGTTCTTGCTCGAACCCGATTTTACGGCCACCGGGTATTTGCGTATCGCCAGCATCGAGCCGCGGCTCGTCAGTCTCTCGAACAATTCCAGCCACGCGGCAACGGAGTTTGAGATTTATAAGCGAACCCAAAAAGAACTGATCATGGGCCGCTATGTTTTGAACGCCGCGATGCGCACTCCCGAGGCCAGCAAGATTCCCGAAGTTCGCAATCATCTAGACCCCGTCGCCTGGCTTGCCAAAAGACTCCGCGTTGATTTTCCCGGCAATGCCGAAATCATGACGATCTCGATGTCGGGCGAGTCGCCCGAGACGGTGGCCACCCTTGTGAACGCCGTGGTCGGCGCCTATCAGCAAGAGGTGGTGCTGGTCGAAAAGAACCAGCGGATGGAAAAGCTGAACACGTTGGAGCGGGTTGCCCGAGAGGCCGAAGAAAAGGCGCGGCGGGCGCGGGCCGATCTGCGTCGGCTGGCCGACACGCTGGGCACCGGCGACTCGCAGGCCCTGACGCTCAAGCAGCAGATCGCCCTGCAACGCTATGCGACCATGTTGGGCGAACAAACGCGCGTACAAATCGAGCTGATGCAGGCCGAAATCATCCTGGCCAGCGCCAAGGCGAAACTGGAGATAGACGGAGGCCCCAGCGTTTCCGCCACTGACGAAAAACGCACTCTCGACACGCACCCGTTGGTGTTCGAGCACCGCGCCCGCCTGAAAGAAGCCGAGCGTGTGCTGGCTAGCGATGCGGGCGCCGCCGCTCCCGATCGAAAGGAAGAGTTGACCGAGCGACACCGCCGCAAGGTCGAAGACGCCGCCCAAGCGCTGGCGGAGGCCGAGCGCGTCGCGGGCGAAGAAGTGCACGAGCTCCTCGTTGAACACGCCAAGCGCCAGGCCGACGCCGAAATTGGCCAGGCGGAAAGCGACGTGGTGCTGCTCAAGACCCAATTGGGCACGTTGCAGAAAGAACTGGCGACGCTCTCGGAAGAAGCCAACAAAATCGGCCGGTCGTCGATCGATGTCGAAATGATGCGGGTGGAAATCGAACGCATCGATCAGGTCGCGGAGCGGCTGGGCAGCGAAATCGAGAACATCCGCGTCGATCTGCAATCGCCCGCTCGTATCACGCTGTTGAGTAAAGCCGAAGTTCCCGCGTTCAAAGAGTCAAAAAAGCAAGTCACCGGCACCGCCGGCCTGGCGTTTGTCTGGTTTGTGTTGCCGGTGGTGGGCGTCGCCTGGCTTGAGTCGCGAGCGCACCGCGTGTATGCCGCCGATGCGCGCCATCTGGCGGGCGTAAGGGTGCTCGGCGCTTTGCCGCTGCTGGCGCCGCAGCGCCGCCGCCTGGCCGGCCGTTTCGCGCAGCGGACCTTGCAAAACCGCATGGCATTTCGCGAGTCGATCGATGGCCTGCGCACCGTGCTTTTGCGCGAGGCGGAATTTGGGCCGGCCCACGTCGTCATGGTCACCAGCGCCGCGGGCGGCGAAGGCAAGACCAGCGTCGCCACCCATCTGGCGCTTAGTCTGGCGCGGGCACGCCGCCGCTGCTTGTTGATCGATTTCGATCTGCGCCGTCCAGCCGTACACCACCTGCTCGACCTGTCGGGCGACCGCGGCGCCTGCGAGGTCCTGCGTGGCGAAGTGAACGCCGAAGACGTCGTGCAAAACACCGAGACGCCCAATCTGTATTTCATGGCGGCGGGCAAGTTCGACGATGAGGCGTTGGTCGCGCTCACGCAGCCGCAGTTGCCGCAATTTTTGGCTGCTCTGCGCGATCGCTTCGAGTTCATCATCCTCGACAGCTCGCCGATTCTGCCCGTGGTCGATGCCGTGCTTGTCGGCAAGCACGCCGATGCCGCAGTGCTCTCGGTGCTCTGCGATGTCAGCCGCAAGCCGAAGATCGAACATGCCTACGCTCGGCTCGACATGATGGGCGTTCGCGTGCTGGGCGCCGTGGTCACCGGACCTCAAGACCCGCTGATGTACGACGCCGCCTCGTACCAGTATTTACGCAGCTCGTAAGTTCGTGTCTCGTCTGTCCATCGTCTTTCGCTCGGCCAAAGTTCGTTCCGCATGACAACCTTGCTGGCAGCCTTGGTGATCGCGTTTTTGTGCAGCGTCGTGGCGACGCGCTGCATTCAACGTGCTGCGCACCGTGTGGGCCTGGTCGACCGGTCGGATGGACATCGCAAGATGCAGCGGCAGCCGGTTGCTCTCGGGGGCGGCGTGGCCGTGCTGTTTGGGCTGCTTGCGGCATTGGCCGCGGTGTTGCTGTTGCCCAACCATTTCCGCGCCGCGTTGCGAGACAGCGTTCAGGGCTTGATACCCATCGTGGCGGCATGTGCGATGATCGTGGTTTTGGGTTTGATCGACGACCGATACACGCTCCGCGGGCGGCACAAGCTGCTGGGCCAGGTGGCCATTGCGCTGCTGTTGGCGATGTCGGGATTCACCATTCATGCCGTGCGGCTGTTCGATTACGACCTGCAGCTTGGCTTGCTTGCCGTGCCGTTCAGCGTTTTCTGGCTGCTGGGCGCCATGAACGCATTGAATCTGATCGACGGCATCGACGGCCTGGCCGGCAGCGTGGGCGTGATCTTGAGCATGGCCATCGCGGGGCTGTGCCTGATGCACGGGCATGCCGCCGAAGGCATCGTGGCTTGGATCTTCGCGGGTAGCCTATTGGGTTTCTTGTGCTTCAATTTTCCCCCCGCCAAGATTTATTTGGGCGACGCCGGCAGCATGC
The DNA here is from genome assembly GCA_036379195.1 of Pirellulales bacterium. Taxonomy (GTDB): domain Bacteria; phylum Planctomycetota; class Planctomycetia; order Pirellulales; family JAICIG01; genus JAICLL01. The sequence goes on along the minus strand of DASVHB010000345.1, from coordinate 3,576 downwards.
TGATCGGGCTGCTCATCGGGACTTTGGCGATTCGCGCCTCGCTCAAAGGTCCGGCCACGGTGGCGCTGGCCGCGCCGCTGGCCGTTTGGGCCGTGCCCATCCTCGATGTCATCGCCGCCATCGCTCGCCGCAAGCTAACGGGCCGCAGTATTTACACCACCGACCGTGGCCATTTGCACCACCGACTGCTGGCCGCGACGGGCAGCAATGTGTTGGTCGTGGGAGTGGTTTCCGTGGCCTGTGTCGTCACGTGCGTGGGCGCCGCCTTGAGCGCCCGGTTCAGCAACGACCTGTTGGCGTTGGCGTGTGTGCTGCCTGTCGTCGGCGCGTTTGTCGCCACACGAGTGTTTGGTTACGTCGAACTGCTGCTGGTGGCCAATCGCATGAAGTCGGCGGGCCGCTCGCTGCTGCGGCCGTTAGTTCCCAGCGACAATCGAGCACGCGAGGCGTTGGTGCGGCTGCAAGGCACTCGCCCCTGGGACGAGCTTTGGGAATCGTTGGCCGAGTTTGCCGGCAAGCTCAGCCTGGTGTCGATGCGGCTGGAAGTCAGCGTGCCCGCCGTCCACGAAGATTTTCACGCCACCTGGCAGCGTCCCTGGTCGCGCGATCCGCAAGAGCTTTGGCGCACCGAGATCCCATTCTTTGCGCGAGCACGGCTCATCGGCCGGCTGTCAGTCGCAGGGTCATGCGATGATGGACCGGCGAGCGAGTGCATCGAACGGCTCACCGACATGATGCAGTCGTTTGAATCTCGGCTCGTCAAGATGGCCACGGCAGACGCGAATGCCGAACGACAATTCGCCGAGGCCGACAATTTCAATTTGCTGTCCGCCGCGCTGAAACCCGAGCAGGTAGGCGTCAACTCACTCGGTGAACTCGCCGAGAGCGCCTGGACCTTGAAAGCCGCGGAGAGCTCGCTGGCGACCGAGGGTTAGCAATCGACGAAGACCGAAACCGAGCAACTCCGAAAGCTTGCCCGACCACGAAATCCTGACCTCTGAGTTCTGCTGATTATGTCATTATCGAATCGCGCGTTGCTGTTGGCCGTGGTGATCGGTCTGGCACAGTTCGGAGCCTGGGCGGCCGGCTCGTGGTACACGGCACGTCCGGCCTTGCCGCCCGAGCACGACCTGAACGAGCTGCCGATGGAGCTTGGCGATTGGCGGGGAACCGAAGCCCCGCTGCCGCGCGAGTTGCTCGACGAAATCGCCGGCGCGACGGTGATGAACCGTACCTATCGCAACGCCCGCGGCGAAACGGTCGAGGTGCATTCGGCGGCCTTCACCGATTACGACATCGGCCCGCCGCACTTCCCGCCAAGCTGCTATCACGGCGCCGGTTGGAAGCTGCGGTCGGCTCATCTGGTGCCCTTGGAACATGGCAAAGGAGAGTCGGCCAATATCATCGTCTATTTGTTCGAGCGCGAGGGCATCGAAGCGCTCGTCGCCTTCTGGATGCAGGCGGGCAAAGAAACCTATGTCGACCGCGACGGGTTGCGGCACCTGCTGTTGGGGGCGCGCGCCACCGCCACGCGGCTGCCGCTGTTGAAGAAAGTCATGCTGCACACGTCGGTCGATACGCGGCAGCGGGCCGAACAACGCCTGCTCGAAGTGGCGAAAGCCGTCTTCGATAAAGTCAACGACTTCAAATAAGAAAGTCCTCCATACGCGTTCACCAGCAAATCAGTCATTCGTCAACCCACGGAATCTTGCATGCGACAGGACCTTGATCAGTTAGTTCTCGTAGCCGGTGGCGGCGGGTTTATCGGCGGCCACCTGGTGGCGACGTTGCTTGAGCAAGGGCGGAACGTCCGCGCCGTCGATATCAAGCCGCTCGACCAGTGGTACCAGGTCTTTCCCGAGGCCGAAAACATCACCGCCGATCTGAAAGACGCGTGGGCCTGCAAAAGCGCCTGCGAAGAGGCCGGCGAAGTCTATAACCTGGCCGCCGACATGGGCGGCATGGGCTTTATCGAAAACAACAAGGCGCTGTGCATGCTGTCGGTGCTCATCAACACGCACCTGCTCATGGCCGCCAAAGAGGCCGGCGTGCGGCGATTCTTTTTCGCCAGCTCGGCCTGCGTCTACAACGCCGACAAGCAGCGCTCGCCCGACGTCACCGCCCTGAAAGAAGAAGACGCCTATCCTGCCCTGGCCGAAGACGGCTACGGCTGGGAGAAGCTCTTCTCCGAGCGGATGTGCCGGCACTTCCGCGAAGATTTTGGCATCGTGACTCGCGTGGCGCGGTTCCACAATGTCTACGGTCCCCACGGCACCTGGGAAGGCGGGCGCGAAAAAGCCCCCGCCGCCATCTGCCGCAAGGTGATCGAAGCCGTCGCCACCGGACAGCATGAAATCGAAATCTGGGGCGACGGCAACCAAACCCGCAGCTTCATGTTCATCGACGACTGCATCGACGGCATTCAGCGCATCATGCACAGCCAAATCGAAGAGCCGATCAATCTCGGCTCCAGCGAGCTGGTGTCGATCAACGGGCTGGTCGACTTGGTCGAGCAGATCGCCGGCGTGCGGCTGAATCGCAAATACAACCTGTCGGCGCCCAAGGGCGTGAACGGGCGAAACAGTGACAACACGAAGATCGTTGAATACCTCGACTGGCAGCCCAGCACGCGGTTGCTCGACGGCATGGAGCGGACCTACGCCTGGATCTACGACGAATATCACGCCAAATACTCCAGCCGCACCAACGGCAACGGCGCCCGCCATCGCCAAGCCGTCAAGGGAGTCTGGTGATTCGGGGCTAGGGACTGGAGGCTAGGGGCGAGCGTCAAGAATTCCTCTCCCTCCGGGAGAGGTTAGGTGAGGAAAGCACGAATATCGCTCTCTTATTCGCGTCATTCTTGGTTCGCAAAACTCTTTCTTCGTTCCCTTCGTTGCCTTCTGTTCAAATCGCCTTCTGTCCAAATCTTCTGTGATCCGCCTGCTCTACCTCTGCGATTGGCTGCCGCCCGACTTTGGCGCGGTCGGGCAATACAGCCTCGGCTTCGCGCGACAGCGCGCCGCCGCCGGCGACGACGTGGTGCTGGCCGGCCTCTCGTCCACCTCCGATTGGATCGAAACCGAAAAACTCGGCGCCGGCAGGCTCACCGTCGTCCGCATCAAGGCCGAAGTGTACGACCGCAGCAACCTGCGCCAGCGCGCCTGGTGGACCACCAAACTCAACCTGCGGCTGCTCTGGCGGCTGCGTAAACATCTGCGTCAAGCAGACGAGGTGCTGTTCACCGGCAGCCCGCCCTTTCTGCTGCACTTTATCGCCCCGCTGAATCTGCTGTTGCGAAAACGTCTGGTGTACCGCATCACCGATTTTCACCCCGAATGCCTGATGGCCGGCATGGACCGCGTGCCGCTGCCGCTGAAGGGCTTCCATCGGCTGACGATCGCCTGGCGCAAGACGATCGGCCGCTTCGAGGTGCTGGGCGAAGACCAGCGGCGGCGGCTGGCGGAAATCGGCATCGACGGCGAGCGCGTGCAGTTGAAGCGCGACCCCTCGCCCGTCGAAGTGCCGCCCGGCACGTTGCCGCTGCCGCGTCCCGCCGAACTGGCCGGTTGCACCGTG
>DASVHB010000344.1:0-5527 GCA_036379195.1 Pirellulales bacterium | reverse complement strand
GCCGCTGCTACCGCCAGATTTCTTAAGCGTTTGATTGATGACTTGGTCGGCGGCTTCTTCCACGCTTAGATGCTTGTACTTCATCAGCGCGTTGATCTCGTGCGCCACGCTAAAGCGAATAAAATACTCGCCATGCCCGGTGCAAGAGACGGCGCAGCCCTCGTTGTCGGCATAGGTGCCGGCGCCGATGATGGGCGAATCGCCGACGCGGCCGAATTGCTTGCCGCTCATGCCGCCGGTCGATGTGCCGGCGGCCAGGTTGCCATGGCGGTCGAGCGCCACCGCGCCGACGGTGCCCCACTCGTGCTTTCTCGGGTGAGGCAACCGCGATGTACGATCGGAGTCTTTCGCCCGGCGTTGGTCTTCGAGCTGCTGCCAGCGCGGCTTCGTCCAGAAATACTTGGGATCGACGATTTCCAGCCCGGCGTCGGTGGCGAACGCTTCGGCGCCTTGGCCGATGAGCATGACGTGCTTCGATTTTTCCATAACGGCTCGTGCCGCGGCGATTGGGTTTTTGACGACGGTGACGCCGGCCACCGCGCCGGCGCGTTTTTGCCGGCCCTCCATGATCGAGGCGTCGAGCTCGTTGCGCCCGTCCCAGGTGAAGACCGCGCCTTTGCCGGCATTGAACAGCGGCGAATCTTCGAGCAGGCGAATGGCGGCTTCCACCGCGTCGAGACTGGTGGCAGATTCGCGTTCGAGCGCTTCGCGGCCGGCCAACAACGCCGCTTCGAGCGCCGAACGAATCTGCCGCTCTTCATCGTCGTTCAGGTCGCCCGGTGGCTGGCCAATGCCGCCGTGGATGCCCAGCACCACATCGTCGGCATACCAGGGCTTTTCATCGGCGGCGGCGGTGGCTGAGAGCATGATGATGCTGAATGTTATGCGAATGATGTTCATAGGACGCTATCAGCGGTGGCTGGGGCAAGAAGGTAGTTCTTGCATTCGATGTTTGTAGGGAACGTCCTCTGTGGCGTTCCGCGAACTGCGAATCGACGTCGTTCCTACCCTCCGCGGTGCTCCGCGAAGGGCGAGGCGGCGTCGCGCCGCCCTCCAGCGGAACGCCACGGAGGGCGTTCCCTACAGACCTCGGTCAAGGCGCGGCCCGTTCACGCCTGCGCCCGGAGTCCGTTCCCTACAGATGATTCCCATTCGGTTCATTCAACTTCCGGCGGGGCCGAGATTGCGTCGCTCCAGTTGTCGGTGCGGAAGGGCGAGGCGGGCAGCCCAGCCTGGTTCGTCAGGTTTGGCTCGGCAAGTTGATGCCAGCCGAAGCGGACCGCGACGGGCGCCTCGACTTCCGTGCTTTCGACCAGCACCGTCTCGCCGTCGATGGTGGCCTTGGCCCGCGTAAACTTTTTGTCGGACCCCGCGATCGAAAACCAGGTGAGCGGCTTGGCGTCGCGCGATTTCAGCCCGCCCTCGGCATGCTTGAACTTCAAGCGAATCTGCTTGCCTTCGACCGTCATCGAGTCGTAGTTCGGCCCGGAGTAAACCACGTCGGTTTGGCCATAGACTTTGGCCAGCGCCCACCGCGCCAACCGCCGGCCGACTTCCTGCTTGTTGCGTGGGTGAATATCGGCGATGTTGCCAATGTCGGTGGTCACCGCCATGCCCGTGTTGGGCACGCTAAGCGTGGCTGCCTGGGCCTCCCACAGCTCGGGCAAGGCCGTGACGTTGTTGTCATAACGATACGGAGCAAGCTGCACAAACAGAAACGGCATGTTGCCCATGCCCCAGACATTGCGCCAGCCGCGAATCAGGGCCTTCATCAGCTCGTGATAGTGCATTGCTTGGCCGCGATTGGCTTCGCCTTGATACCACAGCGCGCCCTGCAGCGCGAACGGCGCCAAAGGGTGAATCATGCCGTTATAAAGCGAGGTGGGCGCTCCATAAGCCTTGAAGGGATCGGCGGGCGGCGCGGGCGGATCGCCGATTTCGCTTCCCGCGGCGATCGCTTTTTCCGCCGCTTCGACCCAGGTTTTGAATTCGGGCACTTTGTTTTTCAACGCGGTCTGATACGCCTCGCGCAAGGTTTCGATTTGTTTGCGCTCGGCCGCCAACTCGGGCGCCTCGGCAAACCCTTCGGGCGGTATCCAAGGCTCGATGCGGGTGCCGCCCCACGAGCTGGCGATCAGGCCCACCGGCACGTCGAGTTTTTCGTGCAGCTCTCGCCCGAAGAAATAGGCCACCGCCGAAAAGTTGCCCACCGTCTGCGGGGTGCAAACCGTCCAACCCGCCTGCACGTCTTTGGCCGGCGTGGCCGCGGGAACTTTTGGTACCAGAAACAACCGCAGCTTCGGATGATTGGCCGACTTGATCTCTTCCGCCGCGTGGTCTGCCGCCGCGACGGGCCATTCCATGTTCGATTGCCCGGAACCCAACCAAACCTCGCCCACCAAAATATCAGTAAGCTGAATCGTGTTGGCGCCGCGAATGGTCATTGCTTGCGGCTGTTGCGTGGCCTGCATGGCGGGCAGCTTGACGAGCCACTTGCCGCCGGCGTCGGCCTTGGCATTGGCGGTGTTGTCGCCAAAATCGACGGTCACCTCTTCACCCGGCTCGGCCCAGCCCCAAATGGTCAAGGGCGAGCTGGCCTGCAAAACCATGTGGCTGCCAATGATGGCCGGCAAACGAACGGCGGCGCGGACCGATTGGCCGACGCTCAGGCAGATGATTGCCGACAACAGCAGCCGGCGAAGAAGGCGAAAGTTACTCATGGATGTCATTCTGGTCGTTTACCCTGATCGCTGAACTTCGTTATGCATGGTGGCTGTGGCATCGGCAAGCCTCTACCCCAGCCACCGCCGGATGGCGACGCCCCGCCACGTCAAAGCAAGTATAGCTTCGCGCCGCGTGGCGCCGCCAGCGCGCCGCGTGGCTGGTGGTGTCGCAAACTTGTGTTGCGACTGATGCCCTGACTCCCGTGTGGCACAGCCGCCCCCGGCTGTGGCCCGGTTAACGCCGCCGTAGGCGGCGAATCACCGCCGGGGGCGGCTATGCCACATTCGCACCTATGCCCGCAACACAACTTTGCGACACCACCGCGGGGCTGGCAGCGGCGCGCAGTTTTGCTAAAAGTGTAGTCACCTTACTGAAGCCCCGTCCCAATCTTTCGTCCCCGCAGACCAGGAGCAAACCAACGATGTCAACCAACGGCGAACTCAACCGCAAGCTGCGCATGGCTCTGGTGGGCGGCGGACAAGGGGCGTTTATCGGCCGCGTGCACTGCACCGCCGCCGTGCTCGACAACCGGGCAGCATTGGTGGCTGGAGCTTTTTCGAGCGATCCAGCGCGGGCCAAAGCCTCGGCCCCCGATTACGACGTTCCGCCTGAGCGCGCCTATGGTTCCTACAAGGAGCTCATCGAGTCAGAAAAGAAACTGCCGGCCGAGCGACGGATCGACTTCCTCTCGGTCGCCACGCCCAACTACACTCACTACGAGATCGCCAAGGCCGCGGTGGAGGCGGGCTTCAACGTCATCTGCGACAAGCCGATGACGTTCGACCTGAAGCAGGCCGAAGACCTGGCTGCCGCCGTCGATCGTTCGGGCGTGGTGTTCGCCGTGTCGCACAATTACACGGGCTACCCGATGGTGCGTCAGGCCCGCGAAATGGTGCTTTCGGGCGAACTGGGCGAAATCAACGCCTTTCGCTCGAACTACATTCAAGGCTGGCTGCGCACGCGGCTGGAGAGCGATTCGCAAAAGCAGGCCGCCTGGCGCACCGACCCGGCCAAGAGCGGCGCCGCCGGCTGCTTTGGCGACATCGGCACGCACGCCTACAATCTGGCCCGCTATATCACCGGTCTGCTGCCCGACACCGTGAGTTGCCATCTGAAAATTTTCGCCGAAGGCCGCAAGCTCGATGATTACGGCCACGCCGTGATCCGCATGGAAAACGGCGCGCTGGGCACGGTGACCGCCTCGCAGATCAGCCACGGCCGCGAGAACGATTTGTTCATCGAAGTCGACGGCACCAAGGGTGCGGTCGAGTGGCATCAAGAAGAGCCGAACAAGCTGCTGGTGCGCCGCAACGGGCAGCCGTTGGCCGTCTATACTCGCAACCCGAACGCACCGTACATGACCGGCACGGCCCAGGCGTCGTGCCGTCTGCCGGGCGGGCATCCGGAGGCGTTCTTCGAAGCCTTTGCCAACGTCTATCGTTTCGCCTTCGACAACATGGCGCTGCGTGCCGGCGGTAAGGCGTTTGAAAAGACCGACACGATTTATCCCAACGTACACGACGGCGTCGAGGGGATGTATTTCATTCAGCAGTGCGTGGCCAGCAGCGCCGCCGACGGCGCCTGGCTGCCGCTTAAGCACGCGCGGGCACGACGGTAGTAGGACGGAATTCATTCCACCAAGATTCGTCCCTCATTGCTGATCGACCACCGTAGACATCACGCTCCGCGTGATGATTTCATCACGCTCCAGCGTGATGTCTACGGTGGCGTAGGCGCTAAAACATCGCCTTGCCCGATGGCATCGTCAACCGCCTCGAATAGTGTTGAAACTGGCCCGGCCCGAGGTGGGCCTTGCGCGGGTTTTCGGCAATATAGCGGCGAAGATAGGCGAATTGGTCGTCGCTGCGCACCAGGTGGTCATAAGCGTCTTGCTCCCAGAACCGGCCCTTCCGGCGCAGGTGGCGATTGATTTGGGTCGCGGTATAGTGCTTCCACGATTCGCACTGAGCAAGCATCGCATCTTCGTCAGCAAACGCGGCCAGTAAGTGAACATGATTTGGCATGACCACGAAGTCGAGCAGCACATACCGCTGGCCATCGAAGTGGTGGAGGCTTTTCGATACGATCGTCGCGCAATCAGCGTCGCGCAGGGCGCAGGCGCCGTGCCCGGCATCGAGGGCGTCGTGCCACCGGTTCCAGAACCGATCATGAAAAGCCCGCACCAGTTGCGGATCGATTCGTTTTAGATGGTCTCTCCAGTTGACCGCCTGCGGGTCGATGCCCTGTTTCCGCAGCCACTGGGCACGTTCGCCGAACCATTCATCGAGCACGGCGCTGGGCATCGAATCGGCGGCCCGAAAGGTGATGAAAACGATGGTTCCTGGCTGCGACCAATGCGGCAGCCGTCGCTCGACGATCGAGACCTCGGCCTCATCATCGAACAAGTGAAACGGAAGCAACAATTCGCCGTTCATATTTTCGGGCCTCGTTAAGGAGCGGACGAAAAATAACTTCGACCTACAGATTCCTCTCCCTCGGGGAGAGGTTAGGTGAGGGCCGAAAGAATTGCCGAAGTTATTTTTCGTCCGCTCCTATCGATCGGCCACCGTAGACATCACGCTGGAGCGTAATGAAGGGCATCACGCGGAGCGTGATGTCTACGGTGGTCTGACATTTACGATGGCGTATTGACAATGATGACGCAACGAGTTGATTTGTCAAAGGCTTCGCTGCCATCCGCTCCGCAGTCACGGTAGTCGTCCGGATTGGCCGAGAAAGATGACGCGGAAGCAACGGCTTGCTATTCAAGGCATAGGGCGGATCGGGCTGGCAACTTTGCTAG
>DASVHB010000343.1:0-4425 GCA_036379195.1 Pirellulales bacterium | reverse complement strand
AAACGCAAGGCGAGCAGATGCACTATGAGTTTGTGCTGCGTGGTGCGCGGCGGGGCTGGAACGATGAGCTGCGCCGGGCCTATTTCAGTTGGTTCAGCTTGGCCGGCGGCAAGTACCAGGGCGGGCATAGCTTCAAAAAATTCTTGGACAATATCCGCAAAGACGCCGTCGAGACGCTTTCGGATGAAGAGCGTGTGGCGCTGCGGTCGGTGATCGAAGGCGCGCAAACGGTCGAAGTGGTCGCCGACGAAAAGCCGCGGCAGTTTATGCACAACTGGCAAATGGCCGATATTCGTCCGCTGCTGGCGGGGGTCGAGCGCGGCCGATCGTTCGAGTCGGGCAAGGCCGCTTTTCGCGCGGCCCAGTGCCTGAAGTGCCACCGTTTTGCCGGCGATGGCGGCGCGGTCGGCCACGACCTGACCGGCGCGGGCAATCGCTTTAGCCCAGCCGACATCCTGGAGTCAATTCTCTTGCCCTCGAAAGTGGTCTCCGACCAGTACGCCAGCAAGACGATTGTGACCACCGGCGGCACGACGATCACCGACGCGGTCAGCGAGCTTCCCGACGGTTCGCTCTCGGTGATGCAAGCCAGCGGCGACACGCAGACGATCGCCAAAGACGAGATCGACGAGATTGTGCCCAGCAAGCTTTCGATCATGCCCGAGGGCTTGCTCAACAATCTCACCAAGGACGAAGTGCTCGATCTGATCGCCTATCTCCGCTCCGGCGGCAAGGCGGACGACAAGGCGTTTGCGCAGTAGCGCGCTCTAAGCTGGCGTTCCAATCGGTTGTGACAATCGAAGCAGGTAAGCGCGAGACGCGGCATCCGTAGGGCGACCTTCCTAGGTCGACCATCGGTGAATCCGTGGAGGCCGCATGGACGACCTAGGAAGGTCATCCCACTGAATCCAATGCCGTTCAAGGAACTCCGGCACGGCAATCGCTCTTCCGAGACGGACTTTTGGCCAACCGCTTCAACCACTGCTTCCCGCACTCTACACCCTACGCGAGCATCTTCCCATGCTTACCGTCCTGACCAAGCCGGCGGAGTATCCCGATTTTGTTCTCGGCCCGGGCGTGATCGTCGATTTACCCGAGCATGAAGCTCAGCGATTGTTCGAGGCGCAAGCCGCGGTCGAATGGGCCGGCGCGCCCATCGAGTTCGGCCCCATCGAGTTTGGCCCCATCGAGTTTGGCCCCATCGAGTTTGGCAAGGTAAAGCGGAAGCCGAGAAAGCGAAAGCGGCGGCGTTAATCGCCGCGCGCTTCTGGTGCCGGCGGCGATCGGCACGCTCGCTCCCTCCCGGCAGGTCAGTGCCCCGTGCCGCATTTCGTTCGACCGGTTGGCGCGGGCGGAACCAGTCATTGGACAGGCGGCAATCAAAGGTCACATGACACTGAGTCCGCCAGGCGGGCATCGAACAGTCCGAATGTGCATAGGCTGCATCTTCGCCGCGAAAGCGGACCAAGCGGCGTTTTCGGCGATGATGCGGGAAGCGGGTATATTGACGCCAGTGTCGATGTCAGTAGGCTGAAGTCGCGTCTGGCTAGGGCTAGGGGCCATGGTTTGCGCGGCGCGAAAGCCGCTGCGGCCCCTTTTTTTCCGCGAGTGAGCGGCCCGCAGCGCCGTCCTTTCCCGGTATGGAACCGGGGCATCGCGAAGGCTCTGCCCCGGCCACCGGCGGCAAATCGAAAATCGAAAATCTGAAATCCAAAATCGTCGTCATGTCTATCCGCGTCTGGGCGCCCAAAGCCAAACGTGTCGAGATCGAAATCGCCGGCAAGCGAACCGAGATGTTCCAAACCGGCGGCGGCTGGTGGCAGTCGCCTCAAGAGGTGCCGCCGGGGGCCGATTACGCCTTTTGCTTGGATGGCGGCCCGCCGCGGCCCGACCCGCGCTCGCCGTTTCAGCCGCAAGGGCTGCACGGGCCGTCGCGGGCGATCGATCATGCCGCGTTTGCCTGGACCGACCAGCGCTGGCAGGCGCGGCCGCTGCACTCGGCCGTCATTTATGAGCTGCACGTGGGCACGTTCACGCCCGAAGGAACCTTCGAGGCCGCCATCGGCAAGCTCGGTCACTTGTCGCAATTGGGCGTGACGCACGTCGAGCTGATGCCGGTCAACGAGTTTCCGGGCAGGCGTGGCTGGGGTTACGACAGCGTCGATCTGTTTGCGCCGCATCATGGCTACGGCGGGCCGGAAGGACTGAAGCGGCTGATCGATGCCTGCCATCGGCAGGGTTTGGCCGTGCTGATCGATGTGGTCTACAACCACCTCGGTCCGGCGGGCAACTACCTGCACGAGTTTGGCCCTTACTTCAGCCAGCAGCACCATACGCCCTGGGGCTGGGCGATCAATTTCGACGGCCCGCAAAGCGACGAAGTGCGGCGATTTTTTTGCGACAACGCGTTGATGTGGCTGCGCGATTACCACGCCGACGGGCTGCGGCTCGACGCCATTCACGCCATTATCGACACTTCGGCCTTGCCCTTTCTCGAGCAGCTCGCCACCGAGGTGGCCGAGCTGGCCTCGCACCTGGGGAGGCACCTGGTGCTGGTGGCCGAGAGCGACCTGAACGACCCGCGCGTGGTGCGCAACTGGGAGATCGGCGGCTTTGGTTTCGACGCGCAGTGGAGCGACGATTTTCATCACGCCCTGCACACCGTGCTCACCGGCGAACACGAAGGCTACTACTCCGACTTTGGCCGCTTGGAAGATCTGGCCTTGGCGCTGGAGCAAAACTTTGTCTACGCCGGGCGATATTCGGCGTTCCGCGGGCGCAGCCATGGGCGGGTCACGCGAAATCTTTCTGGACACCGCTTTCTTGCCTATCTGCAGAATCACGATCAACTGGGCAACCGCGCCCGGGGAGACCGCAGCAGCCATCTGATGAACACCGGCCGGTTGAAGGTAGGGGCGGCACTGGTGCTCACGTCGCCGTTTGTGCCGATGTTGTTTCAGGGCGAAGAGTGGGGGGCGACGGCGCCGTTTCAGTTCTTCACCGATTTTGAAGAGCCGGAGCTGGCCAAAGCGGTGCGCGAAGGGCGGCCCAAAGAGTTTGCCGCGTTCGGCTGGTCGCCGGAACAGATACCCGATCCACAAGATCCCGCCACCTTTGAACATTCAAAATTGAATTGGGAGGAGATCAATCGCCCCCCGCACGCCGAGCTGCTCGATTGGCATCGGCGGCTGCTTCGTCTGCGCGGCGACGAGAGCGCCCTGACCGATGGGCGGCTGGATCGTGTTCACACGCGGTTCGACGAGCAGGCCCGCTGGCTGGTGGTCGAGCGAGGGCCGATCACGGTGATTTGCAATCTGGGCGGGCAGTCGCAGCGCGTGCCGGTCGCGGCAGATCGACCGCGTGCAGTTCGCCTGGCCTCCGAGCCGAAGTTCGAAGTCGATTCGCAGGGTGTGCTGCTGCCGCCAGACGCCGTCGTGATTCTGGGTGGATAGTGCCTTTGTGAAAGTTAGACACGTCCGGCGACCACTCGCCGAAGTCGGAGGCGTTTGCCGACCGTAGACATCACGCTCCGCGTGATGAAGGCATCACGCGGAGCGTGATGTCTACGGTGGGCTCACGGCATGCAGAGCGTAGGGCGTGTAGCTTGCGTCTGCGAGACAGACGGTGTTCAATGACGCCGCCACAACACGCCCTTGATATGTAGGAGGATCCGATGGCATACGCCGACGCTATTTTGCCCGAGTTCGATCACGAAATGGCCAGTACGCGCAAAGTGCTCGAACGCATCCCCGAAGATAAGCTGGACTGGCGGGCGCACCCTAAGTCGAACACTATCGGCTGGAACGCGAACCATCTGGTTGAGATTCCTGGTTGGGTCGAGGGAACGCTGACGAAGACCTCGTGGGACATTGCGCCTGCCGAAGGCCCGCATTATCAATCGCCCCAGTTCACCAGCCGGCGGGAAATGCTGGAAACGTTCGACAAGAACGTGGCCGCGGCGCGCCGGGCCATTGCGGCGGTGAACGACGGCGAATTGGGTCAGTCGTGGTCGCTGCTGCACGGCGGCAAGACGATCTTTACGATGCCTCGCGCGGCGGTCATCCGCAGCTTTGTGCTCAATCATCTGATTCATCATCGCGCGCACTTGTGCGTATATCTGCGTCTGAACGACATCCCCGTGCCCGGCATGTATGGACCGTCTGGCGAAGAGTGACGCCGCGCCGACCTAGCCGGGGGCATCGCCAAGGCTCTGCCTGGGCTGCGCAAAATGTATTGTTGTCACGGATCGGGCGTGGTGCCGTTTTTGTTCCGCCACCGGGGCAAGGGATTTGTAGGAATAATAGCACTCACGTTGCTAGCATCGCGTTGCAATCCGCCGGTTTGAATAAACGATCGATTGTAGAATTATGTCAAAGCATCGTTTTGTCCTTCGAAACCTCCGCCCTCGTGGCCGCGCGCCGGCAG
>DASVHB010000342.1:0-4204 GCA_036379195.1 Pirellulales bacterium | reverse complement strand
CGGTCCATCAGGCTGTCGAGCTCGTCTTTCTCGTGCGGCGCAGGGCTGGTTTGGCGCTTGGGAATGCCCACGGCCATGCCTACGGCGGCCTGGCCCGCCGCCACCAGCTCGACATCGCGCTCGAGGACGGCCTGCTCCAACGCGTCGGGCGCGCCGAACAGCTTCGAGAGGTCGATCTTCAACCCGCCCGCCTCGCCGTTGGGGCTGCCGGCAATCGCCGGCGACTTGTGCTGCGGAAAGATAATGGCGTTTTCCGGGCAAACGCGACTGCACGCCGGACAGCCCTTGCGGCAATTGTCGGGCTGCTCGACCAGAATCGTCTCAACCGCCGATATGCCGTACACGCCGAACAAACAAAAATCGAGACACTCCAGGCAGTTGGTGCAGCGGCTGAAGTCGATCACCGGATACCAGCGGCGGGCGGTCGGCTCTTCGATGCGGAGCGGCGGGGCACTGGGGGCTGGGGGTTGGGGACTAGGGGCTAAGGACTGGGGACTAGCGGTTGGGAATTGCGCGCTTACCGCTCGCGGCGCGTCATGGGTGGGATCGAGATAGCGCTGCAATTGCTCAGGCTTAGGCGAACCCTGGATCCAACCCATCAGATCGACGTTGACGGTCTGCACGGAGGTCTCAGCGGCAATCCGGCGAATCTCGGTCAGAAACAGTTCGACCGCGTTGGCCGCACGCAGGTCGATGCAGTAGATCGTGCGATCCACCACCGGCCGGCTATCGATCACCCGCGGCTTATCGTCGGCGTCGGCCTCGTCAGCCGCCATTTCGTCATCAAGTTCGTCGTCGCCCTCCTCGTCGCTGACGAGCAGCGTTTTGCCCGGTCGGCCGCCGATAGAGTTGCGGTCGAGAATCCAATGCGCCGCGCGCGGATAGAGCCAGCTCAGCACCACCACATCGCCGGTGATGCCTTGCAGGCAGAGCATGCCCGTGCCGTCGGGCGGCAGATCGTATAGGTGCGGAATGACCGTCACCTCGACGCCGCGCTCGAAGAGCAGCGCGGCCACCAAGTCTTCTTCGAGCTTGCGCTTGACGGGGTTGGCGCTCTGGCCTTGGGAAACGACGACGGTGATTCTGGCCATGCTCGGTAATGGGGCGCGAGAGCGGTGTTCGTCAAACCTACTGTTGTCGGGCTTCAATGAACCGGGGCATCGCCAAGGCTCTGCCCCAGCCACCGCAGTTAAGCCTTCAACGGCGTGGCCGCCGATTCGGCATTCTACTCTTCGTTCATCTGGCCCTTGATGGTCCGCTGGGCCACCGCCCAACTGGCCTCCAAGTGGCGCAGGTACTCGTCGGGCGACAGCAGTGCCTCGCCCGCTCCCTCGATCTCGAACAACCAGCCGCCGCCGTAAGTGTCTACGTTAATGGCCGAAGGGTCGGAGAGCAAGCGTTCGTTGAACCGCAGCAGCCGCCCGGCCAAGGGAGCATATAGCTCGCTCTCGGCCTTCGAGCTTTCGATGGCGCCGATCGGCTGGCGTTCGACCAGGGGTGCGCCGGCGTCGACCGACCACTCCAAAAAATAGACATCCTGCAACAGCCGCACGGCATAGGCCGAGAATCCGAAACGAAACCCGACCGCCGCCGGCTGGGCCCACATGTGGTTCTTCGCATAGCGGCGATCGGTGGGAAACGTCGCGGCAAATTTGCCCATGAAAAACGTCAGGGTGGCGTCGGCACTCACATCGCCCGACTGGCTTGTCTCGCGGTCGAGCGTCATGGTTTCGGCAGTCGGGCGGCGGCGTCGTGCAGCGCTTTGCGCATCGCCGAGCCATCGCTGTTGGGCAATCCCATGCGCTGCAAAAGCAGAACGGTATAGATGCCCTGCTTCGGGTCGATCCAGCCTTGCGTGCCATAGGCGCCGCCATGCCCGAAGCTGCCGGCCGAAAGGCTTTCGGTCACGCCCTGCGGCTGGCGCACCAGGCTGAAGCCGTAGCCCCAGGCGCTGCCATCGACGAATCCCGCCCTCAGTTCGCCGGTGTGTTCGCTGGTCATGTCGGCCAGCGTCTTGGCGCCGATGATCTTCTTATCGCCCGACGTTCCATGGTTCAAAAAGCATTGATAGAGCTTTGCCAAATCGTCGGCGGTGCTAAACAATCCGCCGGCGGGCACGGGGTGTTTGGCCCCGCCCGCATAGTCGAGCACGCCGCCGGGTCGCGCCACCAGGCGGCCCTCTTCTTTGCCATAGGTAACGGCCACCCGCGCCAATTGCTCTGCCGTGGGGTAGGGCGTCGTGTCGGTCATGCCCAGCGGCTGAAAAATGTGCTCGGCCAGGTAAACCTCGTAGGGCTGGCCCGACACCACTTCGACAATCCGTCCCAGCGTGTCGATGCCGGGATTGCAGTAGCTCCATTTGCTGCCCGGCTCGAACATCAGCGGCGCCTGACTGATGGCAATGGTGGCTTCGCTCAGCGTGCGGTTTCGTTTTTGGTAGACGTCGGCCAGCCCCGGCGGATAGTTCGGCAGGCCCGAGGTATGCGTCAGCAGATCTTTCACCGCGATGGGCCGCGACGGCTTTTTGAGCGTGACCGTGTCGCCCTCTTTCGAGACGAGCAGCAGTTGGCCCCTGAATTCGGGCAGGTGCTTTTCGACCGGGTCTTCGACGCTCAGCTTGCCGTGCTCGACAAGCTGCATGATGGCCAGGGCGGTGATGGGCTTGGTCATCGAGGCGATGCGAAAGATCGTATCGCGCCGCATGGGGCGTTTATTTTCGAGGTCGGCCAGGCCGAGCACTTGCACGTCGAGCACGCCGTCTTTGCTGCCGATTAGCGTGACCACGCCCGACACGTCGCCCGAATCGACGAACGGCTGCATCGCGGCCCGAACCGCGTCTGACTGCGCCGCGGCCGGCCGTGCGGCCAACGCCAAGAGAATCAGGACGAACCAGAGACGGAGCCGCATGATGTTTTTCTCCGCAGAGCGAGACGTTAGTTGTTTCTCGTATGGCAACAGTTGTTTCTCGTATGGCAACTGCGAGTGTAACGAGGGGTGCGGCGAGAGTCGAGCGACGGAGGGCGCAAATGCTGGATTAGGTAATGGCCAGTGGCCGGGGCAAGAGCCTAAGCGATGCCCCGGTTGATCCGCGTCCGGGGCATCGGCAAGCCTCTGCCCCAGCCACCCACGAAAAGGGGGCGCAGAATAGCATGCAGGGCCGGCTGAGCGATGTAGGGTCGGCCGCATCAAGTTAAGATGATTCCACAGCAAAACGTCTGTAGGGAACGCCCTCCGTGGCGTTCCGTGAACTGCGAATAGATGTCGCATCGCGTTACGCGGAACGCCACGGAGGGCGTTCGCTACAGAGTGATATCGCCTGCCAACAAGGCGCGATATCGTTACTAGCTTGGCCGCGCCAAGCGTGCGATGGCGGGTAACAACTTCTGCAGGGCGCGGGCGCGGTGGCTCAGGCACGCCTTGACCGCCGGGCTGAGTTCGCCAAACGTGCGATGATACTCGACGATCTCAAACAGCGGGTCGTAGCCGAAACCGCCCGTGCCACGGTAGTCGCTCAAAATGCGCCCGTGACAATACTCCTCGGCTTCGGCGCGGATGGCGCCGGTCGGGTCCGCCAGCGTGATGTGGCACACATAATGCGCCGTGCGCCGTTCGGGCGGCGTTTGGCCCAGTTCTTCGAGCAGACGACGGTTGTTGTCGGCATCCATCGCTTCGGGTCCCGCGTATCTGGCCGAATAGACGCCCGGCCGGCCGCCCAGCGCGTCGACGCACAGACCGCTGTCATCGGCCAATACCCAGTGGCCCAAATATCTGGCTTGCAATGTGGCCTTGAGTGCCGCGTTGGCGGCAAACGTTTCGCCGTCTTCAGCCACCGAGATGGCGTTCGGGCAGTCGGCCAAGGTGAGCACTTGCAGGCCCAGCGGCGCCAGCAACTCGGCCAGCTCAATTCCTTTCTTGCGGTTGCCCGTGCCGAGAACCAGCGGAGAGGTCAGCGGCCGGTTGCGCGATGCGCCGGCAGCGGAGTTATCGATAATCTGGCGATCGTATTCTGGCATGGCGGCTTCTGAAGCTCGAAGCAACCGTTGCTACACGCGCGAACACTTGGTTGTCAAGTCGACGCGGCACGTTGTTGTTCTTCTTACGCGCGGAACATTGCCATGCCACCGGCCTGCCCGGTGGTTGCTGACGTTGGTTTCTAAAGAGATGCACGAAGCGCCCCCCCAGTCGTTCACCGCCGGCTGTCCAC
>DASVHB010000341.1:0-6145 GCA_036379195.1 Pirellulales bacterium | reverse complement strand
GAGATGCGTCCGCGCCGCGGGATTGCGCGGCGTGGCCTTCGGTTCAGGCCGCGTCGCGGGCCGCGGATCGCTGGGCGGGTGCAGTGGCAATTCGGCGCGTGGCGCCCGAACTTCAGGCGCCGGCACCAGAAAACGATGCCCGCATGTGCAAACGACTGCCTTGCCCGGCTTGCGACCGGCGTGCGGGTAGGTCTTGCCACATTGAGGACATGCGAAGGTTTCCGACATGGCAGCCTATCCCGATGACTCAGCGACAAACATCGCCAGCGAAATCAAGATTGACAGCAAGAGCATTCCGCAGCTTGCGGTATAGGCCAGCATGAGCGTGACGTTGTTCCACTCGTTGGCCTTGCTCCACCCATAGCCCAGGCCCACCACCACACCGCAACAACAAAGCAGCAGGCACACCAGACCCATGCCCGTCTCACCGCGGATGAAGGTCTGTACGATCAGCGTCAGCCAACAAGCGATGACGCAGATGATGAGCAGCCCATTGCCGATCGACGCCAGCGTATCTCCATTCATCCGATCAATTTCCCGTGACTTGCCGCGAAACCTTGGAAACCGGCGACCGTCAGTTAGATCGTGCCATTGTACTTTACCAAGGCCAGCACACCAATGAGTCGCGGTGAGTACCCATGATCGTGCAAGTCTATTTAGGAACTTTATTGAGCGCAACTCGTCGCGCGGCTATTCAGGTAGTAGCGATTAACATTTCCTCTGAGCTTCCCGGTCGCAGACCATCGGCCCTGCGGGCGAAATAGCGCTCGGCAAGCTCGGCCGCCGGCACTCGTCGGGCTTCTCGAAAACCGGCCTCGGCGGCCAAGGCAAGCATCTCTGGCGGCGTAAAGAAACTGACAAACGGTGTGCCGCTGGTTCGCGCTCCTCGCTTGGCCGCCTCAAACGCGGCCCGTTCGGCGGGGTCGGCGTATTCGATCGGCAGCAAGTAAGTCATGGCCAGCGTCGAGCCGGCGGCGAGCCGCGCAATCTCGCGCAGCGTGGCCAAGATGGCGTCTTTCGTCAGGTACAGGCTGACGCCCGTCGCGGCGACCACGGCGGGCCGGCCGGCGTCAAAGCCGGCGGTGTGCAGCAGGTCTCGCCAGGAGCCTCCGGTCTCGAAATCGACCGGCACAAATCTCAACCAATCAGGCGTGCCGAAGCCAAGCTCGTTCAGCCGCCGGCGTTTCCATGCAAGCGGTCCAGGCTTGTCGATCTCGAACATCTTCAGGCGAGACGCGATCTGCGGTTGGCGCTGGGCGAACGTGTCGAGGCCGGCGCCGAGGATTACATATTGGCCGACGCCGCCGGCAGCTTGCTCGAGAACCAGGTCTTCAATGAATCGAGCACGAGCGACGATCGAGGCTCGGAAAAGACGTGTGCCTTCAGGGTCCATATCAGGTCGTCGCTGCCAGCCTTCTTCGGGCGCCGCCAACCGCAGCCCGATCTGGTCTTCGAGCACGTGGGGCGGCGAGTCGATCTGCACGTGCATCGCCCGCCACAACGCCACCCGCACCGCGGTACTGTCTGGCGCGGCGTTCGACTCGTCAGGCGTGATCGGGTCGTTGGTCGAATGCGGCATGGCGATGAGGGTATTACGACTGCTCGCCCACCGGCTGGGCGTTGACCGGTTCGCCGTCTTCGAGCGAGCCGCTATACGAAACGACCACCGGGTCTTCACGGCTGAGGCCGTCGATGATCTCGGCCCGGATGCCGTTGTCGCGGCCAACGCGCACCCTGGTTTCGTGGGCCATGTGGCCGTGTACCACAAATAGTTTACCCGATCCGCCGGCCGATCGCTCGTCCAACGCTCCCGAAGGCCGAGATCGACGCCGCACTGCGTGTGCTCACCCCGCGCACCGGCGAACGATGGTTGGCGCGGCACCGTGGCGACGCCCACCATCGTCAGGCGAAAAAATAGCATTTAAGGCCGTTACCGTCGTTCATTTTGCCCCTTGACGGAGTCGTCTCGCGCGGTACGATGCAAGACCCTGCCTTGAACGCAGTCTGCGCCTCGCCGCGTCCGGCGTATCGAACCCACGAAGGGTGTTCTCCGTCACGCCTGTTCTTGTTTTTGCCTCGTCGATTTTTCTGGATCGACAGCAGAAGGAGCTACTGTCTTTTATGTCAAGTTCACCGGCATCCATTCCTTCCGCGAGCGCCCGCGTCGAAGCCCTCGTGCAAAGTCGCCTGCGGGGCAGCCCCTATCCTTCGATTCAGCGGCTGAATTGCGATTTTGAGGACGGCCGAGTCGTGCTCAGCGGCCGGGTGCGCAGCTTTTTTGAGAAGCAGGTCGCCCAAGAGTCGATCGCCGATTTGGACGGCGTCGACCAGATTGTCAACGGCGTCGAAGTGGTGGCGCGCAGCCGTCCGCGTTAGGCTCGATGGCTGAGTTGGGCGACTGAGTAGGGTGGGCATCGCCCACCCTAAGCACCACAGCGCGCTGAATGATCTGGGCTAGCGACCGGGGGTAAGCAACCGCTCGAGCGAGCGAAGCGTTTGCTCGGTCTCGCGCCATTCTTGCAGTTCATCGTCCAGCTTGACGTTCGAGCGCTCCAGAGCGTTTTGTTGCAAGGTGCCCAAGCCGTTGGTGCCGGGTTGCCCGAAGATGGCAGCCCCTGATGCAAGTGTCTCTTGATACAGGTTTTCACCGACCTTGAGCAGCCCCGCGGGGTTGAGAAACTTGGCGAGTTGTAGCTGCCCGATCTGCGAGAATTGCGTTTGGCCGAATTGCTGGATCGAGACGTTTCCTTCGGCGCTGACGACAACCGCCTGCTCATCGATTGGCAGCGAGATTTGCGGCTGCACCAGGCGGCCCGTCTGCGACGAGCCGATCACCAGCAGGCCGTTGGAATTCACGGCGAAGTTACCGGCGCGGGTATAGAGAAAGTTGTTGGTGGTCGGATCGATGACCTGAAAGAACCCGTGTCCCGAGATGGCGATATCGAGCGGTTCGTTGGTGATTTCGATCTCGCCCTGGTCGAAGAGCGTCTGCGTGCTCTGCACGCGCGTCCCCAAACCCACGGCAATCCCCGTCGAGGCGTAGTTGTTAAAGGCATCCTGGGCGCCGGGCATGCGAACCTGTCGATAGCCGGCGTCTTCGAAGAGGACGCGGCTACGCTTAAACCCGGGCGTCTGGTTGTTGGCCAGATTGTGGCCGATCACCGCCAGCTTGGTGCGCAGGGCCTTGATGGTCTGAGACAACGCCTGAGCCTCTTCCGATACGCCGTTCGCTGTCAAAACGTCTTCTTCCAACATTTTGGGCGGTGTTTGCGGCGAGCTTGGTTCTACTGGGCGATCAATCGTTAGCGCCACCGGCACGACGCGCGAACGCGGCAGCTCGTCGCCCGCGGATCGGTGCTCGAGGTCCGACAAAAGTCGCGGCTGGCCTGGCGAAGCAGGCTCGTTCTTGGAGCAGCCTCCGGCAACCGCGCAGCCCACCATGCAAACGAAAAACGATCGAGAAATCATGGGTTTCCTTTCTCTGCCTGCTTTGCGGCGGCGTACATGGTCGGCCAACGAGGATCGGGGGCGAGAATAGTGAAAGCGGCAAATCAGGGCAAGACCGCCACGGCTGCCCCCGGCAGGTTTGATCTTGCCGAGTTCGCCCCGCCGCGGCTACCATCCGCCGCCTTGCGCCATCGCTGCGCGCAGGTCGCGCTCCGCCGCGAGAGTCATGTCTGCAAGATGGTTCCGGTCTTTTCCCAGCGTCGCCCGAGTTCTTCGGGCGTAGTTTGGGGCGTGAGCATTACGGCTCCTCCACCAGTGTTGGCACAGTCGAAACGCCGGGCGCTCGCTCCGCCCGCTGCGAGCGCTTGGCTTGTTCTGCTGCTCATCCCGCTGTGCCGCGTTTCGATCCCTCTAAAGATCGCCGCCGCTGACGATTCGTTGATAAGAGGAGACGCCGCGCTGTCATTAAGCGACGCGCCGGGCGAAGCCGCGCGTGGGAGCAGCCGCCGCAATTTACCTCGTATCGTCGCGGCATCCCAGCGGCAGCCAGCCGCTTCCGATTTCGATCAAGACGAACCGGTGGAAAACGTCTTCCCGCGCACACCGTTTTTTGGCATGCCCCACGTGGTGGTCAACGACCCGGCGAGTTATCCGCATCCGCCCGGCCTCGACAACGACAACCCCGACAGTTTTTTCTATACGATGCGTCCGAACATCTTCAACGTGCCGGTCGAGCCTGAGTGGGATTTTTACAACATCATCAACACCGACCGGCCCGACTTCACCGATGCCGTCTACTCGGTGGGCAAGGGCGTGGCGATCTTGGAAACGGGGTATACCTTCCACAAGCAGAACACCGCCGACACGCATTTCAGCACGCGTCAGTTGCCCGAATCGCTGCTGCGCTATGGCGTGACCGATGAATTCGAGCTGCGGCTGAAGTGGCCAGGCTATCTGATGGCCGATAGCAAAACCGTCGCCACCGGGGTCCATGCGTCGAACTTCGGCAGCGAAGATATCGACGTGGGCTTCAAATACGAAATGGTTCAGCAGCGTGGCTGGAGGCCGATGACCACCCTGGTGGCCGGCATGACGCTGCCGACCGGCTCGCGCGGGCTGTCGGCCAATTTCGTGCAGCCGCACTTTAACATTGTGGCGGGCTGGGGCTTTCGCCGCTGGCTCTACTTGAAGTGGCAGACCGGCGCCGACTTCCTGCGGACCTCGTCGACCGGCGTTTCCGCGGTCGGCTCGGTGGTGCCCACCTTTGTCAGCGTGGGCGGCGCACAGAACTCGTGGCATGAGTCGATCTCGCTGCTTACGCAATGGACCAAGCGCATCGGCGCGTATCACGAGTGGTTCATGATTTCGGGCACCGGTTCGGGCGATCGCTCGGCGGCCCATTATCTGGATATGGGGCTTTATCTCTACGCGACCCCCAACGTGCAGTTCGATGTCCGCGTGGGCCGTCGAATCAGCAACCGCATCGACGACTATTTTACTGGGGCGGGCTTTTCCGGCAGATGGTAAAGCGGCACGAAACGGTAAATCTCCACCGCATCGGTACAAAACAAAATCTTTCCGCGCTGGTCGAACACCGGAAAGACAAACCGCTCGCGCCCGACCAGCTTGTAGCGCCGGCGCATGCCGTCGAGCCAACGATCGCGCGCGGCGGTGTCGTAGCGATAGACCTCGGCCTGATACTCGACGCACCACAGCGGCCAATCGGCCGAGACGGCTTGCCAATCGACCGGCTCGCCGCGGGCGCGCCGCGGTGAGTAAATTTGCTGATTGCAAAGATACATGGCCGACCAGCCGAGATCGTGAAAGGTGCCCGGCGCGAACTCGAGGTTCAGGTCGGTTTTCAGGCAAGCCACTTCGCCCGACGATTCCATGCTGAACCAGAACCAGCGGGCAAAATCGCGATAACGCCGGTCGGTCGCTGATTTATACGGCAGGCAAAAATCGCGGGTGATCGTCCCCACCGCGATCAGCGATAGCAGCGCCAGGGCAGTTACGTAGGCGCGCCGACGCGTTTGCTCCGACGAGCGCCGATTGGCCAAGAGCATCGCGCCGCCAGCACCAAGCAGCAGGCAAATGGCTGGCGCCAGATATTGCGAAAACTTCACATGGCCGCCATAGGGAAACCGGCCCATCAGCGCGGCAACCATGTTCAACGCGGCAGGTGCGACGCATAACGCCAGCACCAGCCCTCGACGTTGCCGCAGCAGCGCCGCCACGCCACATGCGGCGATCAGAAACGAGACGGTGCTCGCGCCGTGCTCGCCGCCCAGCGGAATCGCCAACAGGTCGCCGGTGTGCGTGACCAGCAGCCACCAGGCGAACTGCAGCGGCGACGTGAGTGACGGCAGGTGCTCTTTCCAGAAGTTCTGCATGTAGTCGAGCTCGGCGGCGGCCTGGGTGCGCGAAGCCACCCAAAACATTGCGGAGAAGCTCACGGCCACGACGGTATTGAAGACCAGCCAGCCGGGCCAGCCGCGCCGCCGCTGGAAGAACATCACCAGCGCCATCCAAACGCTCAGCCCCCCGGCCACGAAGATCGCTGGGTACGAAACGCAAATTGCCGCGGGGGCAACGGCCGTCAGCAATGGCAGCCAGCGGCGCTGGTCGGGCCGCCGCCACCACTCGACGGCCAGAACCAGCATTACCAGCGCCACGAACTGATCGGGACCGTAAGGCT
>DASVHB010000340.1:0-2531 GCA_036379195.1 Pirellulales bacterium | reverse complement strand
CGCCCGCCGCAGGCGGGCGGACAGCCGGCGGCGAACGACGGAAGACGACCGGGAAGAACGGCCTTCTTGTAGACGGCCAACGTGAAACTCCACCGGGCAAGCCGGTGGCATCTTTGCGGAACAAAGGCGGAACCAACCGCGGGCGACCGTAGTGACCCCTTTTTGCGCAGCCCAGGCTCCGCCCCGGCCACCATCGCCGCTTATACGCCGTTCTTTCCGGCCACCGCGGCCAGGTGCTCGCGCAAGAATGCGGCCAGCTCGCCGCCGACGACTTCGTCGGCCGCGCGGAACTTGAGCTTCACCACGTCTTTGTCGGGCCGATCGGTTTGCAGCTCGCGCTCGGCGCCCAGGCCGGCCACGCGGCCCAAGGCAAAGCGGTTCTTCGGCCCGGTCAACACCAGGTCGATCGCCGCGGGCCGCTTGGTGTGAATGGTGGCCCACGGCTCACCCGGCCCATTGACAAACAGATGCACCACTTGCTGGTTGTTCCACAAAAACTGCCCGTTCGGGGCCGTGTCGGCCAGCAGTTCGCACAGTTCTTCCAGCACCTCGGTGTCCCACGACACGCGCTTGCCCGGCGGAAAACCCTTGCGCGACAGGTGCCATTTGCGGCCCAGCACTTTCCAGGGCATCACGTCTTCGGGCTGCTGCTGCACGCGGTCGGTGAATTGCTGAAAACCTTCGACGGCGTCTTTCAAGAACTGCCAAAAGCTGGGCCGATCGATCTCGTCGTAGGCGTGAACGGCCAACTGCACTTCTTGCCAGGGGCCGCGAAGCTGTTTGCACTTCACGCGCGGCTCGCTGCCATAAACGGGCAGATGGTGCATCTCGTTGAGCGGCTTCAGATCGAGCCGGCTCACCAGGTCGTCGCGGCGGAAGGTGCGCTTGGCCACGCGGAACTTCAGCTTCAGCAGCCACTCTTCGCCGGTGATGGCGTGCAAAAACCAGCCGTCGGCTTTACGAGACGCTGAAATCTCGACCACGGTCCGAGCATTCCAATCGGTCGGGCTGAACTCACCCAACTCGTGAATGCGGTCGATCACGTCGGCCAGAATCTTTCCTTCCCAGCGGCAGGGCTGCCCGCTGCGGCCGACGCGGTCGCGCGTGTGCCAGCCGCGGCCATCGACTTCCCAAGGCATGCGCGCGTCGCGGCCCACGTCGGCAAGATCAAGATCGCCCGCCCGCTGTTCCTCGCGGGCGGCAAAGTCGTGCGGCTTGCGCTCGACGTGCGGGCCGGCCGCCAGCACGTCGGCCAGCATCTCGCCGGTATAAGAACGAAACCGAGAACCGCCGGGCACCAGGCCCGCAGCCACCCGTCCATTGTCCGCTCGCGTTTTCTTGCCCGGCCGGGCGTGGGCGACAAGGTCTTCCGGCGTGCCGCAGACAACCACGTGGCCGCCGCCGTCGCCCGCCTCGGGTCCCATGTCGATCACCCAATCGGCGGTTTTGATGACATCGAGATTGTGCTCGATCACGACCACCGTATTGCCCAGGTCGACCAGCCGATTCAGCACGTCGAGCAACTTGGCCAGGTCGTCGAAGTGCAGCCCAGTGGTTGGCTCATCGAGCAGATAAAGCGTTTGGCCGGTGTCGGGCCGCGACAACTCGGCGGCCAACTTGACACGCTGAGCTTCGCCGCCCGAGAGCGTCGGCGCCGCCTGGCCCAGACGAATATAGTCGAGCCCCACGTCGCAGAGCGTTTCGAGCACTTTGCGTACCTTCGGTATGTTGGCGAACAACTCGACCGCTTTGCCGCACGGCATGTCGAGCACGTCGGCGATGCTCTGTCCCTTGAAACGCACGCCCAAAGTCTCGGCGTTGTAGCGCTTGCCGCGGCATTCGTCGCACTCGACCCATACGTCGGGCAAAAAGTGCATCTCGATCCGCAATTGGCCGTTGCCTTCGCACTTTTCGCAGCGCCCGCCCGGCACGTTGAAGCTGAACCGCCGCGGAGTGTAACCGCGCAGCTTGGCTTCGGGCAACTGGGCGTAAAGCGCCCGAATCAGCTCGAACACGCCGGTGTAGGTCGCCGGGTTCGAAGTGGGCGTGTGCCCCAGCGGCTGCTGATCGACACGGATGACTTTGTTGATGCGTTCAACGCCGCGGATGGCCTCGTGCGCGGCGGGAAACGTGCGGGCGCGGTGCAGCGTGCGCGCCAACGATTTGTAGAGCACGTCTTCGATCAACGAACTTTTGCCGCTGCCGCTGACGCCGGTGACGGCGGTGAGCGTGCCCAGCGGAATGCGGGCATCGACGCCGCGCAGGTTGTTGTGCCGCGCGCCGATGATTTCCAGCCAGCCGCCGCCCGGCGGTTCGGGCACATCGACCGCCGCGCGAATCGCTTGCGACGAGAGATTGACGCCGCGGCGGGCAACTGACTTTACGACGCGGGCCATGTCGTAATTCGCGGCCTGCGAGTTCGCTGCCACTCGCCGCGATTTACCGACCTTCTCCGCGTCTCCGCGCCTCGGCGTCTCGGCATCCTCACGTGAACGCATTCTACGATTGGTCGGCACCGCAATCGCCTTCTT
>DASVHB010000339.1:0-2985 GCA_036379195.1 Pirellulales bacterium | reverse complement strand
AGTTTTAGCACCAGATCGTCCGTCAATTCGCTGGCGTTCTGATAGGCGGGCCGCACGCGGCGCGAGAAGAGCACCGCGGCCAGCCACAACAGCGGCGTGGTGGCCAGGGCGGCCAGCGTCAGCCCGACATGCAGCCGCAGCATGTAATAAAGATAGACCGCCAGGCAGAGCAGCACCGAGAGGGTTTGCACCACCACGCCGTCGATGAACATGCGCACGGCCTGCACGTCGCCGGCCACGCGGTTGATGATCGACCCGGTGCGATGGCGGTCGAAATAGCGGAAGCTGAGCCGCTGCAGCTTGTCGTAGACTTCCGAGCGAAGGTCGACGACGACATCTTGCACAAGCCGCCCGGCAGACATCGAGGCAATGTACCGCAGCAGGGCATGAAGAGAAGCCAGGCCCAGAATGGCCGTGGCCAGCAACGCCGTCACGGCGATGGGCGACCAGTTTGCGGGCGGCTGCAGCGCCAACGGCCAGCGCGGCGGGTCGCTTTGGGGATCGATCCAGTGCCGCAGCGCGTCGATGCCCACGCCCGTCACGCTCAGCGCCGCCAGCGACAACGCCACCAGCAAAGCTTGCTGAATGAGCACCAATAATGAGCGGCGGCGATATCGCCAGGCAAGTCCGAGCAATCGTCGGACCAGTTGCCAATTGGAGGGCATGTTTACGCAGTCAATCTTCGTCGCTCACGGCTCAATAGACGTTATCCTAGCGGAGTCGCGGCAACCGGCACAATTGCAAATTCTCATCGTCGGAATATCTTATGGCTTCCACCGGATACAGCAGCGGACGGTCTCATCTCGAAAAGCACTTCACCGCCTCGGCCACGATCCGCGACATCGTGATTGGCATGTCCGACGGGCTGACGGTGCCCTTTGCCTTGGCCGCCGGCCTGTCGGGCGCGGTGAGCGAAACTCAAATCATTGTGACAGCGGGCGTCGCCGAAATCGCGGCCGGATCGATTGCCATGGGGCTGGGCGGCTACCTGGCTGCGCGAATGGACGTCGAACACTTCGCCTCAGAGCGGGCCCGCGAGGAGCGCGAGACCATCGACATGCCCGAGCAAGAGGCCGCCGAGGTCGCCCAGGTGTTTCAAGGCTATGGCCTCGACGCGGAATCGGTCGACCGGGTAGTGGCGGCCATTCGGGCCGACCGCAGGCGCTGGGTCGATTTTATGATGCGATTCGAGCTCGGTCTGGAAGAGCCCGACCCTTCGCGGGCGCGCACCAGCGCCCTGACCATCGCGCTGTCGTATATCGTGGGCGGGTTAGTGCCGCTGGCGCCCTACCTGGTGTTTCGCTCGGTCGAGCGGGGGCTGATCGGCTCGGTGGTGGTGACCGGGCTGGCTTTGTTGGTGTTCGGTTATGTGAAAGGGCGGTTTACCGCTGCGCGGCCCCTGCGCAGCGCATGGCAAACCACGCTGGTGGGCGGGTTGGCCGCGGCAGCCGCGTTTCTGATTGCCAAGGCCATCGGGTAACTACTGCGATCCGATAGGTCAGCATGTGCGCCAGTCCGTAGGGTGGGCCGAGCGCAGCAGGCATCAAGTTAAGCACGCGACCCGCCTGTTGGTCTGTAGGGAACGCCTGCTGCCTACCAAATGCCGGCGCCGAACGTATCGCGCTTCGGGGCTGGCGTGCCGTTCACTGGTTGAGCAACCCGCTTATGCGGCGGGCGTGGCTCGGGCTCCGCCGTTTCGATCTTCGTTTTCTCAACCGCCTGACGTTCGACAACCACGCGCGAAGCTGCCGGCCGCTCCATCGCCGGCCGCGGCCTGCGCGGCGGACGCTCCATCACCAGGTCTTCGTCGAAGTCGTCGTAGCTCGACACATAGCCGGGCAGTTTCGAGCGCTCGATCTCTTCGCGGAAAGCCCGGATCACGCGCTCTTGAATCAGCTCGCGGCAGGCGGGGTTGATGGGGTGGGCGATGTCGGCGTAGAGCTTGGCTCGGCCCTCTTCGTCTTTTGCCACGCGGTCGTCGCGCAACCGCCCGCCGCACTGATTGCAATAGGCGGCCCGCAGATGATTCTTGCAGCCGCAACCCGGACAATGGGCGGTGAGCTTGCGGCTGGGCATGGCCACAAACGGTCCGCTCGAACCTTCGATGATTTTCAGATCACGCACGACAAAGCAGTTGTCGAGCGTAATCGAGCAGAAGCCTTGCAACCGCTCGCCCGCCTCTTCCATTAGCTTGATGCGCACCTCGGTGATTTCCACGGCCGTTCTCCTTCACCCGTTGGATCAACAAGTTCCGTAAACGGCGTAGACCTGACCTACGCCTCGCCCTCTTAAACACGCTGCCACGCGCCGTGCGTGACGCGCGTCGCGGCACCAGCCGAAGTAGCTGGTTCCGCTGCCGCTCATGCGATGCCCAAGACAATCAACTCGGCCAAACTCGCCGGCCAGCCGCGCAATCCAAGGCGAAAGGCTCTCGGCGGCGGCTTGCAATTGGTTGTGCAGACACGCGGCAGCCCTTGCCAATTGGCCCCGCCTGAGGGCGTCGATCAGCGGCGCCACGGGTCGCGGCTGCGCCGCCGGGCGGCAGGCGCGATAAACCGCGGGCGTCGACAGGCCCGCCGGCGGCTTGACCACCACAAAATGCTGCGAACCGAGCCGACCGACCGGCTCAATGATCTCGCCCCTGCCGCGGCAGACCGCCGGTTCGCACTCGCCTGAGCTGCGTTGCACAAAGAAAGGAATATCGCTGCCCAATTCGCCGGCCAGGGCGGCCAATTCGTGGCCTGACAATCCCAGCCGCCAAACCTGGTTGGCGGCCACCAGGGCCGCCGCCGCATCGCTCGATCCGCCCGCCAGGCCCGCCGCCATGGGGATGCGCTTGACCAATCGCAAACGGGCGCCGCGCTCGACGCCCAACCGCCTGCGCACCAATTCAACCGCCCGAACCACCAGGTTATCGGCGCCGGCGGGCAGCAATTCTCCGGCGACAGACATCTCGCCAGCGGGGCGAAGGTCGGCGAGGCTCGC
>DASVHB010000338.1:0-9535 GCA_036379195.1 Pirellulales bacterium | reverse complement strand
AGGGGCCTATGTGAGGATTGCGGCACAGCACGACGGCGACGCTGGAGTGCCGCATCAACCAGCGGTTTGGTTTTCTTTGACGAATGATAAGCCAGTGGTTGTAATCATTCTGTCTGTGCCGCAAGCAACAATACACGGAGGCGATCGAATCGTACGAAGACAGTTATGCGTTCTTTACTCGGCATGCATGGGTTGATCGATTTAGGGCGATCGTCCTGATGTCTTCTTCGGCGATCAGCTATCGGGAGATGGCGTTATGCAACATCGCGTTTTGCTATGCTCAACTTGGAAATGGCGAGAACGCAGAACTGTACTATCGACGGACGCTCGATGAGTTTCCTGACAGCGGTCTCGCCGACGCCGCGTTGCGAATGATTGAGTCGGTGCGGCAACGCCCAGCCAATACTGCCGAAGCCCAATAACGCCTTGCGAGACACACTAGCCCATCCCCACATCTCTCTTTCATCCCCTCCATGAGGGTCGTAACCGGGTGGACCTGGCGGTTGGCTGTTGCCAGCGGCCAGCTCGCCGCTGATAATACCGCGGGACCGCGAAATACTCTGCCGCCCGCCATGCTGTCTGCAATGAAAGAAACTGTTTACATACGTTGGTTCGTTGTGTTGGCGGCGTTGCTGACCGGCGCGGTTGGCCGTGGCGCTGGCGGGGCGGAAACGCTGAAGATCGAGGTGCGCGAGACGGCCGGCATCAGACGATTTGGCTATCCGGTGGCGGTCAAGCTGCCTGACGTTTCGTTGGGCGATGCGAAACCGCAATTGCGCTTGCGCGAAAGCGGCAAGCCGGTGACGGCGCAATTTCGCCAGGAAGCAGCGGAGGGCGGCGCCGGCGCCTGGTGGCTCGATTTCAGCCTGAACATGACGCCCAACGAAGTCCGGATGTTGACGCTCGAATACGGGCCAGACATTGCCGCGGACAAGGAACCGCACGGACTCGAACTCAAACCAACGGCGGATGCATTTGAAATTCGCAACGGTTCGCATCTTACGTGGACCACCGGCCGAAACTTGTTCGAGCCGCTGAAATCGGTCGCGGCCGGCGACTTGAACTACTTGCGCAGCGAAGGAGTTCGCCTGAGCCTCGAAGGGCCGGCAGGCCGTGATCCAAGCGGCGGCGCCATGGCCCGGCCGCGCGTCATTCGTTCCGGGCCATTGGCCGTGGCGATTCGCTACGAGCACGCGCCATCGAGCGGCCCACTGGCAGGAGTCCATTCGATCGCCGACCTTACATTCCCCGTGTCCAAAAGCTGGGTGCAAGTCGATTGGCAGATCGACGATCCCCGGCAGACGGTTCGGTCGGTGCGGGCCGAGATCGCGCAACAACTCGCGGCGCCCACCGACGATGAACCGACGCTGGCCGATTTCGGCGCGGCATCGCTGGTCTATATGTCGCTGACGCCGGGCGATCGAGGAGCGTTGCAAGCAGCCGCCAGGGCCGCTGACCCCAACGGGCCGATGCAATCTTCCTGGCAGGTTTTGCGCGGCGAGAAAGACCGGCTTCAGCCCTTCGTCGTCCAGCCCGCCGGCCGCGGTCCTGCTGAGGCGGAGGGTTGGGCACACATCATGGACCGCCAGCGGTGTCTCGCGCTGGGAGTCGAAGAGTTTGGTGATGCTGACGCCGATTCGATTGAGATTGCCGCCGAAGGCGACGTGACGCTTGCCCGCCAGTTTGGCAGCGGCGGGCAAGCTCGTCTGGCGAAGCGACTTCGATTCTGGCTGCATTTTGTCGGGTTCCCTCCGCACGTGACCGCGGCCACCAGCCCGCAGTCGATGCTCTCGCCGCTGGCGGTGCGGATCAGCCGGCCTTAACCGCACAAACCATCCGCTCTCGAACGGGCGGTTCCTGCCTAGGAGTCAATCGCGGGCCGACGCACTTCGTCAATGCGGCTTCCAGCGCTTGCCGGCCAGATCGGGGTTGAAGTCATCGCGGCCGGCCAACCGGGCAATCTCCGTCATGAACCGCCGGGTCAGACATTCGAGCACCTGGCGATCGCCGGCCCGCTCGTAATACTCTGAGATGTCGATCGGCTGCCCGACGACGAGTCGGGTCTTGGCCAACATGAAAAAAAAGCTGAACACCGATCCGCCAAACGGCGAGCCTTCGACATAGCAGGGAATGACCGGCACGCGGGCCTTGAGGGCCACCATCGCCGCGCCGGGGCGGCCCGGCAGCATGAACTGGTCGGTCGTGTTGATCCGTCCCTCGGGAAACATGCCCACCAGGTCGCCCCGTTGGGCATATCGCATGGCCAGTTTGGTGGCGGCGGTGTCGATGCCGGCCCGGCCCACGGGAATGACTTGCAAGATTCGCAGACCCCAGCCGACGAGCGGATGGTGCACGTATTCGCGGGCCACCATCCAATGCACGGGCCGGTCGCAGGCCAGGGCGACAAAGCCAGGGTCGATGGGCGAGCGGTGGTTGCAGACGATCACCGCTCCACGCTCGGGCGACAGCGATACGGCCCCTTCGATGCGGGCGCGCCACATCACCCGGGTCATGAAATAGTTGTACATGTAGATGGGAAACTGGGCCGGCGTGAAGCGCATCCGCCCGTATCCGCGCACCGCCCAGACCAGCAGCGCGGCGGCCAGTATGGCCAACACGCCGATTGCCAACAGGTGCGTCGTCTGGTCAGAAAACATGCTCGCCAACTATACTCGGCCAGATGGCGATTACAACTCAGACCGGCTCATGAAGAAACCCAATGCGCATCGGCATCGTCAGCGACAGTCACGGCCATGCCATCAACACGCGGGCCGCGGTGCGCATGCTCGAAAGTCTGGAAATCGAGCAGGTGATCCACTGCGGCGACGTGGGGGGCGACGAGGTAGTCGGGTTGTTTAGCTCCTGGCCCACGCACTTTGTCTCTGGAAACGTCGACGACCGCCGGCTGCTTGGCCGGGCGATCGCGGCGGCCGGGCAGACATTTCACGAGGCCTTTGGCAGCATCGAGCTGGCGGGGCGGCGCATCGCCTTTTTGCACGGCGACGACACCCCGTTGTTGCGCCAGACCATCGCCGGCGGCCAATACGACCTGGTTTGTCACGGCCATACGCACGTGGCTCGTCAGCTTCGTCAAGGCCCGACGCTGGTGCTTAATCCCGGCGCGCTTTACCGGGCCACGCCGCACTCGATCGCGCTGGTCGAGCTGCCCGAAGTGGAAGCGACCATCATCAACCTGTGAAATGCCCCGGCGATACCCGCATTCACTCGACCGGCGCCTGCACGCCGCCGGCGAACAGTTCGTCTTCTTCCTCGCGGCTGATGAGAATCTCGGGCTTGTAGCCGCCGCGCGAGCGGTCGTAAAGGATCACCCCCACGAACATCACAATCAGGATCACCGGCAGCAGCGATACCCAGCGAAATGCCATTCGATATCCCTCGCTCTGCGCGGCCTTGGCCACCGCGACCGCTTCACTCGCGGGCGAGGTTTTCGACATCTGCTCGACCGCCACCTGGTTGACGCTGACATATCGTCCAGCGTCATTCTTGGTGAGCACCTGTTCCGCGGTACTCGCATCGGTATTCTCCTCGACGTAAGAGACCGCATACGAGTCGACGATGCGGCCCATTTGCGGCAGCACCTGTGAGATCGAGAGATTGCCGACCGAACCCATGAGCGCGAGTGCCAGCGCCCCGCCCTTGGGAAAGCGCTCGGCGGTCACGCCCAGCATGGTCGGCCAGAAGTAGGCAATTCCCAGGCCGAAGATGGTGGCATATCCAAAGGCCGATACCGCGTCGTTGGCATAGCTAAGCAGGAACAATCCGATGCCCGCCAAAGCGGCTGAGCCGGTGAGCATTCCAACGGGCGATAGTCGATGAGCGATGGGTCCCGCGAAGTGTCGGAGCACGAACATCATGCCCGAGGTGTATACCAAGATCAGCGTGCCCGAAATGTTCGCGGTGCTGCGCATCACCGACTCTTGCCATTTCTGTGGGCCCAGCTCGGTCGCGGCGGTCATCAGCATGCAAATTGACCAGATTAAAAACAGCGGCCGCGCACACTCTTTGAACATATCGCCCGTCGAGACCCCCGATTCCACTCGCTCGGTCATCGGAAACCTGGCTGGCACAAGCATGAATCCATACACTACCGCGGGCAGAGCGATCAGACACAAACTGATCTGCCACAAATCGAGGCCCGCAACGCCCTCGGGCAGCACCCTGCGAATAACCACCTGTGCCAGCAAACCCCCGATCACCAGACCGCCCGGCCACCAGGCATGCAGAATATTCAGATAGTGCGTCTTCTTGTCGGAATATAGCGTTGCAATGAGCGGGTTGATGCCGACCTCGGTGAAGCCGTTGCCGCAGCCCATCAGCATTGACGATCCATAGAGCCAGTAATAGGCGGCCTCGGGCGTCGGATCGAAGAACGCCGACAGCGAATCCATAAAAAACGACGCAAAGATGGTCGCCAGCGAACCCAGCAAGTGCGATGCGAACGCCAGGAACATAATCCGCCGGATTCCCAACAAGTCGCACACAAACCCCCCGAAGAACATCGACAGGGCCATGCCGATAAATACCGCCCCCTCGATGCCTCCTTTGCGTTCTTGCGTGAGCTGGAAGGAATCGCCCATCTCCTGCAGGATGTCGCCGCGCACCGCAAAAGTGAAGGCGGAAGTCACCAGCGCGATGCAACTGCAGACGAACAACCAGCGCCGATCAATCATGGACACTCCTGAAACAATCTGGGAAGAATAGGCAGGCGTCACTCGGTAGGCAAGCCTACGAGTATACTGCCTGGTCACTGTAAGTAAATGATTTCAACATAAATCCTTCCGTCGCCAAACCCAGCTTGACCCAGCCTGCGTAATCGACATAGCATATGCCACTTTTTACCGGGCATGACCCCAGTGCCAGGACGTACCTTGAATTCGCCGCGATTCGCCTGTGGCTGGTGGCTGTGCGGAGTGCTGGCCCTTGCGCTGGCGCTGCGCGTGGGGGCCTGCGCCTGGTGGCAATCGCGGCTGCCCGCGGGAGCCAACTTTGCCTTTGGCGATAGCGACACCTATTGGACGCTGGCCCGCGAGCTGGCCGCGGGGCGGGCCTTTCAGTATGGCTCGCCCGACGCGCGCGTGTTCCGCACGCCGGGCTATCCCTTGCTGCTGGCCCCGCTGTTTCTGATCAACGACCAACCGTCGGTCATGTGGGGACGGTGGCTGAGCGCGGTCTGCGGCACGTTGGCCGTGGCGGGCGTGTATGCGCTGGCCGCGCGATTGTTCGATCGCCACACGGCTCTGTTGGCCGCGGCGTTGGCGGCCGTCTATCCCGGCGCCATCGCCATGAGCGTAGTCGTGCTCAGCGAGGCGCCGTTTTGCCCGTTGGTTGCCGCCCAGCTCGCCACTTGGGTCGCAAGTTGGCGGACGCTCCGAGGCAATCGATGTCCACCGGCAACTCATGGTGGGCAGTGCCCACCCTACGCGAGTGAATCGAGCGCGCTTACGCCTTCCGGCGAGTGGCGGTCGCTGCTGTGGGCCGCGGCCTCGGGCGGCTTGGGCGGGCTGGCTACACTCATGCGACCGAGTTGGCTGCTGTTTATTCCGTTCGCGGTGTTGGCCGGGCTGGTGCTGAGCGATCGGCGGCGGCGGATGCTCAGCGGCGGCCTGGTAATGCTCGCCGCACTGGTCGCCGTCATGCTGCCCTGGTGGGTCCGCAATGCGCGAGTGGTGGGCCACTTTGTGCCGACCACGCTGCAAGTGGGCGCCAGCCTATATGACGGCTTGAACCCGCGGGCCGATGGCTCGAGCCGCATGGACTTTGTCGCCCCGTTCGAGCAGATCGAGCGGCGCGAGGACGCCGCCAGCGACGAACCTTTTGAATACCGCCTCGACCGCCGGCTGCGGCAGGCGGCTCTCGACTGGGCCGCCGGGCATCCCAAAAAAGTCGCCCGCCTGGCGGTGGTGAAGTTTATCCGGCTCTGGAATCTGTGGCCCAACGACCCGCGGCAGCGCGGTGGCTTGATGCGCTGGGTCAGCGCCGCGGCGTACCTTCCGATGTTGGTGCTCGCCCTGGTCGGCATTTGGCGCACGCACGGGCGATGGTGGCCGGCGGCCGTGTGCTGGTTGCCGGCGGTTTACCTCACGCTCTTGCACGTGGTGTTCGTCAGCTCGATCCGTTATCGCGAGCCGGCGATGCTGGGCCTGATCGTGCTGGCCGCGTCGGTGTTCAGCAAAAGGACGAAAGAATGTCCGCGGAGCACCGCCTCGTGATCCAATCTTGCTGGCGAACTTGCAAGTCGATCGCGCTGCTGCTGGTGTTGGCAGCGGCGGTGGCGGTGCCGTGGTTTTACCATCGCTTCGACGACGAAGTGCGGCGGCGGGTCGAGTCGCGGCTGGCCGAGCAATATCCCAAGCTGCGCGTCAGCGTGCGCTCGGCCCGGATCATGGTCGGCCAGGGTGTCGAGATTCGCGGCCTCTCGATCGCCGAGCCGGAAGTCAAAGGGCCGACGGCCGAACTGGCCTACATCGAAGAGATCTTCCTGCAAGGCGACACCGAATGGGCCGATTTGCTGCGGGGCGAGCTTTCGATTGACAAGATCGTGCTGCGCCGGCCCACGGTGCGTATCACTCATCGGCCCGACGGCAGTTGGAGCGCCGCCCGACTACTCCCCCTGCCCAAGCTCAGCAAAGACGCGCCGCGCGGCGTCATCGAAAACGGCGTCATCGAAATCGTCGATCCGACCAACGAACATGGCGGGTCGTTCGCGCTGCGCGACGCGCAGTTGAAGTTCGAGCCGGCGCCCCTGCCGAAATACGACCTAGCGACCCCACCGCCCCGCGGCCAGGCCAAGCGAAGCCCGCCGCGCGCGCTCGTCCGCTTGCAAGGGCATTGGACGGCCGATCACGTGCAGCGGCTCGACCTCGACGCGATCGTCGATACCAGCGGCAAAAGCTGGTCGATGAACGGTGCGGTCGCCGGGCTCGATTTTTCGCCCGAATTAGTGGCTGCCCTGCCCGCGGTGGCGTCGCGGCGATTGGCAGAACTGGGGACGCTGCGCTGCGCCGTCAACGGACGTTTCTCGCTCAGCCACGGTCTGGCCGGCAAGCCGGACTTTGACTTCGATATTTCGGGACAGATTCAACGCGGGCGAATCGAGCACCCGCGGCTGCCTTATCCGCTGACCGATCTACAGGCCCGCTTCCGCGTGAATGGCGCCGGGCTGTCGCTCACCGACGCCACCGCGCGAAATGGTCAGACCACGCTGCGGGTTGATTTAAACCGGAAAGGTTTTGCGACATCGAGTCCTTACAC
Organism: Pirellulales bacterium; assembly: GCA_036379195.1. GTDB lineage: Bacteria > Planctomycetota > Planctomycetia > Pirellulales > JAICIG01 > JAICLL01. Next base: position 2,263 of record DASVHB010000338.1, on the reverse strand, counting down.
GCTGGTGGCCGAAAGCCGGCGGATGCAGTTCGATCAGCAGTTGCGCTCGATTCTACCCGCCGCTTGGCAAAGCGAGTGGAGCAAGTTCATGCCGGGCGGCGAGTTCGACGCCCAACTGCGACTCGAATACGACGGCCAGCACTGGCAGCCGCAAGCGGTGATCGTCTGCCGCAATATCTCGTTCTCGTATTTTAACTTTCCCTATCGGCTGGAACGCGGGCAAGGACGAATCGAGCTGAAAGACAACCTGCTCGACATCGAGCTGAAAGCGTTCAGCGAAGGCGAAGAAGTGCGGATTGTCGGGCAATATCGCAATCCCGGTCCCGGCGCGCGCGGCTTTGTCAAGATTCGCGGCGACAACTTGCGGCTCGACGAGAAACTGTTCACGGCCCTCAAGGAGAAACCCCGCCGTATCGTCCGCTCGCTCAATCCCCGCGGCACGTTCAGCGCCTTCGTCCATGTCTGGCATGGCAACGAAGAGCGGCCCGTGCTTCATACCCACCTCGAACTTTCGTTCAACCGCTGCTCGCTGCGTTACGACGAGTTTCCCTATCCGCTCGACAACATTCGCGGCGCGATGGTGATGGACGACAACGCTTGGCAGTTCAATCAACTGATCGGCACCAACGACAGCGGCCAGGTCACGTGCAACGGCAGCCTGACGCCCACGCCTGAAGGCAACGATCTACGGCTCGTCTTTGAGGGCGAGGGGGTGGCCCTCGAAGACGAGTTGCGCGACGCCTTGGCCATTCAGAACCCGGCGGCGGCGCGGTTCTGGCGCGATTTGCGGCCGCGCGGCGCCATCCATCTCGAGGCCCGCGTGCATCATTTGCCCGGCCGCCGCAGGCCCGAGGTGACGGTCACTGCCCGGCCGCTCTTCGAGCCCGAGTCGGGAGTCAGCACGTCGATCGAGCCGAGCTATTTCCGCTATCGGCTGGAGCGGCTGCGCGGGCGGTTCCGATACGAGCAGAACCAAGTGACGCTCGAAAACGTCCACGCCGAGCACCGCGGCGTGAAGCTGAATGCTCAGGGCGTCTGCACGCTCGATGGCGAAGGCGGCTGGCGATTGCATTTCGATCGGCTCGAAGCCGATCGGCTGCGGGCCGACGCCGACCTGATGCAAGCGCTCGGCGGCCGGCTGAGAAAGGTGATCAACGATCTGCGGCCGAAAGGGGCGTTCAATCTCAGCGGCATGCTCGAATTGGCCAGCGGAGGCGAGGCTGCCGGAGGCTTGCACGCCAATTGGTCGAAGTTGAACGTGCAATGCCAGGGCGGCAGCATCGACTGCGGCGTGGTGCTCGAAAACATCTTTGGCGGCGTGGAGCTGGGCGGTTCGTTCGACGGCCAGCGGTTCGCCTGCGCCGGCGAATTGGCCGTCGATTCGATGACCTATCGCGATTTTCAACTGACCGAGTGCCTCGGGCCTTTTTGGGTTGACGATCGCGCGGTGCTGCTGGGCCGGGCGGCCGACGCGCGGCGCGGCGCGACCGGGCCGCGGCGCATCACCGCCCGGCTCTATGGCGGTACACTGTTGGCCGAAGGGCGCGTCACGCTCGGCGAGCAACCGCGCTATTCTCTGTATGCCACGCTCAACGAAGCCGACCTGGCGCGCTGCGCACAAGAGTCGATCGCCGGCCGCCAAAAGCTGACCGGACAGATGACGGCCGAAGTCGACCTGCACGGCGCCGGCCGCGGGCTGCATAACCTCGACGGGCGCGGCGTCGTGCGGCTGCGCAATGCCGAACTGTACGAGCTGCCGGTGATGGTGGCCTTGCTCAAGCCGCTCAGCGGGCGGCTGCCCGACACCACGGCCTTCAACACCGCCGACGCCAGCTTTCGCATTCAGGGCGAACACATCTATCTGAACCGCATCGAGTGCAACGGCGACGCCATCAGCTTGCGGGGCAAAGGGCAGATGGGCCTCGATCGTTCGATCCAGCTTTCGTTTTATGCGTTGGTGGGGCGGGGCGACGCGCAACTGCCGCTGCTCGACAAGCTGCTCAGCGCCGCCAGCCAGCAGATCATGCAGATACGCGTGGGCGGCACGCTCGACAACCCGATCTCGCACAACGAGCTGCTTCCCAACGTCGAGGAGGCCCGGCGGTGGTTCCAGGCCGACTGGGTCGCCGGCCAGGCCGGTCAGGTCGATCGTTCCGCCATTACCGGACGACGGCCGCTGCGCCGCGCCGCCGTGCCGCCGATGAGCTATGGTTCAGACGGGCCTAGGTAATCCAATTTTGGATTTTGGATTTTCGATTTTGGA
>DASVHB010000337.1:0-5622 GCA_036379195.1 Pirellulales bacterium | reverse complement strand
GCATCAAGTTAAGGATGATTCCACCGCAAAACGTCTGTAGGGAACGCCCTCCGTGGCGTTCCGTGAACTGCGAATTGAGGTCATTTCGCCTGCTGCGGAACGCCACAGAGGGCGTTCCCTACAGAGCAAACAGGCGGTTGCCCGCTTAACTTGATGCGTATGGGGCCGAGCGCAGCGAGTCCCACCGTCTGGCGCCAAAAGCGGCGCGGCAACGATCCTTGCGGCAAAAGGTGGGACTCGCTGCGCTCGGCCCACCCTACGGCCTATCTACGACTGCTCGCCGCTGGCGCCTTCCGTCTCCATCGCTCGCGTGGCGTCGGCGTCGGCGGCTGCTTCCGAGGCGGCAACCGTGGGCACTCCCGCGGCGTCGGTCTCCAGCGGCGGAAGACCATACGCCTGATCGGCCTGCTCGATGTGTACGTCGTCCAGATCGGTGCCATCGTCGTCGCGTCGCAAAAGAAAATAGATCGCCGTCGACGCGGTCCAAAAGTAACTATAGACAAACCCCAGCGCAAGTAGTCGCACGCAGCCAATCCAGAACAGCAGTGCCTGGACTCCCCAACGACCCAGCGTGCTCAGGTCACCCGACGACCCCAGCGAGATCAGCTCGCTCATTCGCTCCAGCTCGGTCATTCGTTCATTGCCGGCGGTCCAACTGGCGGCCCACAGCGGCAGGTAAATGACCCATTCGGCGAAATAAGCCACAAACAGCCAGCCCAGCCCGCCGAGCACCGTGACGACCGCCGCGTAGAACAAATAGTGCAAGGGCCGATGATAGACGTACGACCATGATCGGCTGAGCGCATCGAAGCTGTCGGTGCCTTCGGTGCTGATGGTGGGCCACATCAGCGGCCAGCCGAACAGCAGCGCCAGCAAGAGCAGGGCCATGATCACGCTGGCCAGAATTGCCAGCGGCCAGGCGACAGCCGCGACCAACAGGCCGAGGTCGATGCGCATCAACGCACCGAGCGCCAACGCCGGACAGGCGAAAATCAGAACGCCGAAGAGCGGCAACAGTGGCGCGGCGAAATAGCTGCGCCACTTTCCGGCGGCGTAGCGCACGGCCGCTTTCAGCCCGATCGATTCTTCACGCCCAAATTGCATGGCCGCGCGTCGCGTGATGGCGCCGCCAAACAACGCCCACACCGCCGACGCCCAGAGACAACACAACAACAAAAATGCCAACCCGGCGACGCCCAAATCGCGATCGAAAAGCTGGCGGAACGGGGCGCGAAGTTGTTGCCAGGCACCCAGGAACGGATTGCCGGGGTAATAGCCCAGCCGCGGCGGCCCGGCCTGCCAGACCGGGTGGGCGGGTAACAACGCGCGGTCGGGCACCAGCCGCGGCGGCTCGACCCGCTCCTCCGGCTCAATGCCCAGCCAGGCCGCTTCGGCGCTTTCGCCCGGATCGCGCCAGGGGCAGCTTTGATAGGCGGGCAGCCAACCGGCGAGCGGCTGTTCTTGGGTGCCGCCGAACACCTGAGCCAAGGCCCACCAGCCAACCACCGTCAGCAGCACGCCGGCGGCGGCCAGCAGCAAATGCCCGACCTGGATCGAGACGCGAAACGCTCGCACTAAAAGCAGCCAAGGAAACACATCGAGCCAGGCGATCTCGCGCACCGCGTCGGGCTGCTGGTGGTCGCGCAGATTCGCTTCGCGCTGTTCGGGCATGAACCGCTCACGTCAAAAGAGGGGAGGGAAATGTCGGCATTATAGGCGGTGCGCGAAACCGTGCAAGGAAAGGCCTAGCCCGGATTATTCATCAGCCCACACTAACCCGAAGCGCAAGCGAGGCCGGTCAATGAATTTGCCTCGCTTGCGCTTCGGGTTGTTGTACGACCACCGTGGAAGGCATGCTACGGGGCTGATGAATAATCCGGGCTAGGGCTTGCGGACGATCAAATCCAACGTCGGCTGCAGGAAGCCGGGGTGCAACCGCGGGCAGAGTTTGCCTAGCAGCCGCTCGAACCGCGAGTCAAGTGAACAACGCCACAGCAGCCACAAAAACGGGTCGCGGCTGCGATAAAACGTGGTCAGCGAGCTGACCACGTCGAGGCGGTCTGATGGGCCAAACGTCAGATCGAACTCGTGAAAGCTGACGCCCCGACCCGCCCGCCGCAAGGCCATCACGGGATCGGCGGCTTGCAGCACCTCGTTCCGCACATCTTGCCGCTCGCACAACGCCAGATAGTCGACGGCCAACTCGTCGGAAAGCCACATAAAGAAGTTTTCAAGCGCGGTATGATGATCGTAGTACCACAGTCGGTTGGGCGCCTCGACCACGCACCACAGCCCGCCCGAGCGCAGGCTCTGCCACGTGCCGCGCATCGCCGCCATGCGCTCTGGGTGCGTCATGTGTTCGAGCGACGCGAAGAAGATGATGTAATCGAACGACTCGCTCGCTAGCACCGCCTCAAGCTCGGTGGCATTGGCCACGACAAAGCGCGCGTCGACACCGTACAGGCGGCAGCGGCGGCGCGCTACTTCAATCGCCCGTTCGTCGACATCGACCGCCGTGACGCGGGCGCCCTGCTCGGCCAGCGGCACGGTGGCGCTGCCGGTGCCGCAGCCGATTTCGAGCACCGACGCGCCTTGCAACCCGCGGGCGGCATCGAGCCAGGGAATCACCCGCTGGCGGTTTTCGTCCAGCCGGCGGTGCAGATGGTTTTGAAAATCGTCGTCATCGGTCGGCGGCAACCCGCGCGTTTCTTGTCGAAACTTGTGCAGGCAATCGGCTAGCTCGCCGCGCGCCTCGGCATCGAGCTGCACGAAGCGATTGCCCAGGTGCCGTGGAATCCGATATCGCGTCAGACCGCGCACCGCACGCAGAGCGCGGTGAATGAAACCGGGGCGGAAGACGTTGGCGTGCATCGGCAGATCTTCCGCGGGATGCCCGTATCAGGGCTGCTCGAATCCATCTTCGAGATCGAATCCGTCTTCGTCATCGCGCCGTTCGACCGGCACCGAGTAGCTTTCGCCGAGCCAGCGTCCCAGATCGACGCTTCGGCAGCGCTCGCTGCAAAACGGAAGTGAACTTGATTCCTCAGTGTCGAACCGCTTTCGACAAATCGGGCAGCGAATGGTGGGCACTTATTCTTTCTTCTTCGACTTTTTAACCGGCTTCGACTCGCTGCTGGGCTTGCTCTCGGAGCTTTTGCTCTCGCCCTTGCTTTCAGAGCTCGACTTCGACGCCTCGGACGAGGATTTGTTTTCGGCCTCGGCCTTCTTTTTGTACGACTCGCTGCGGTAGTCGGTCTGGTAAAAGCCCGATCCCTTGAAGACGAAGCCGGCGCCCGCGCCAATCAATCGGCGGAGCTTGCGCTTGCCGCACTCCGGGCATTTCTTTTCGGGCTCGGCGGTGATGGTCTGAAACAACTCGAACTTGTGATCGCACGCGTCGCAGACGTAATCGTAGGTTGGCATAGGTTCTTCAACGAATAGCTGTCGTTTTTATTGGTTCGGCGACGGTCGGTACGGAACCGACTTCGTGCGGCTGGCATGAACCGCGAATTGGCGTGACTCCGACCGTGGCTGGCGCTCTACCTTATCGCGAGGCGACGTCGCGCCGCCCGCCGCGGAACGGCACGGAGTCCGTTCCCTACAGACCCTCCTGCCACATCGCTACCCATTCTGCCTCTGCTCTGGCTGCCTCTCATCTGGCGCGGCCGAAACGATGACCTGCGCGGGCCGCACCACGCGATCGTGCAATTGATATCCTTCCTGAGTGACTTGGAGCACCGTGCCCGACGGGTAATCGCCGCTGGGCTGCTGCAAAATCGCCTCGTGCAAGTGCGGGTCGAACGGCTGGTGCAGGGCGGCGATGCGCGTGCAATGGTGCCGAGCCAGCACGCCCTCGAGCTGCTGGGCCACCAATTTCACGCCGTCCAACAGCCCTGCTCCGTCGGGCGATTTTTCGGCCGCCTGCAACGCGCGGCCGATATTGTCGATCACCGGCAATAGGTCTCTCAACAGCGGCAGTTGAGCATAGCGCCGTTCGTCTTCCATCTCGCGGCGCGCGCGCTTGCGGTAGTTGTCCAACTCGGCGTGCGCGCGCAAGGCCCGGTCTTTGGCCGCATCGAGCTCCTGCCGTAGAACGTCGACTTCGCCCGGCGCCGCCAGCTCGACGCCCGAAACTTCCGCGCCCTCGGGCGCGGTTTCGTTGATGTTGCCGTCTTGTTTGCTCATGATTCACCAGCCGCCAACGATTCGTCGTCGGGAATGAAATAGTCTTTCAGCTTCTCAAAAAAACTCTTCCGATGGGGGCTGACGTTGGCGTGCTCCTCCTCGGCTAACTCGCGCAACAGCGATTCTTGCCGATCGGTCAGCGTTTTGGGCACCTCGATCTGCACCTGCACCAGCAGATCGCCGCGGCCGCGCTGCCGTGGATCGGGCATGCCGCGTCCCCGCAAGCGAAACACTTCGCCCGGCTGCGTGCCCGAGGGAATCGCCAGATTCTCGCGGCCGTCGAGCGTGGGCACCTCGACTTCGGCGCCCAAGGCAGCCTGGGGATAGGTCACCGGCAATTGGCAGACCAAATGCTGCCCTTCGCGGTGGAAAAGCGGGTGTTCCTTCACCTTGATGAAACAGTAACAATCTCCCGGCGAACCGCCTTCGGGGCTGTGATTTCCTTCGCCGCCTAGCCGCAACCGCGTGTCGTTATCGACGCCGGCGGGAATGCGCACCTCGCGCTCGATGCGTTGTCGCACGTGCCCTTCGCCGCGGCACGACGGGCACGGATCTTTCACCAGGCTGCCCGCCCCCTGGCAGGCCGGACAAGTGGTCTGCACGCGGAAGATGCCGGTGGTTTGCACCACCTGTCCGCGGCCGCCGCAATAGCGGCAGGTTTCGGGCTTCGAGCCGGCCCGCGCGCCCGAGCCACGGCAATCGCCGCACAGTTCTAACCGCTCGAAACGGATTTTTTTCGCTGCTCCGCGGGCGGCTTCCAGCAGGTCGAGCGTGACATCGGCTCGCACATCGCCGCCGCGCCGCGTGCGGCGTCCCCGGCGGCCACGTCCCCCGCCGAATAGATCTCCAAAAACGCCTTCGCCGAAGATATCGCCAAAGGCCTCAAAGATATCGTTGACGTCGGTGAAGTGCGCCCCGCCCGACGCCCCATCGACGCCGGCGTGGCCATAGCGGTCGTAGCGGCCGCGTTTGTCGGAGTCGCTGAGCACCTCGAAGGCTTCGGCGGCTTCTTTGAATCTCTGCACCGCTTCGTCGTCGCCCGGGTTTTTGTCCGGATGATATTGGATGGCCAGCTTGCGATAGGCCGTCGCGATCTCTTTGTCGGTGGCGCTGCGCGCGACGCCCAGCACCTCGTAATAATCGCGTTTGCCTGCCATAGTCGCCATAAAGGTCGCCGGAAATCTTTACGCACCTGGTCAATTATAGCCCGGCCTCCGCGTCGGTGGACAGGCGAATCGCCCGACGCGCGGCGGCTGGGGAGATGCCGTGTGGCTGGCGCGATATCGGGTGGCTGGGGCAGAGCTTTGGCGATGCCCCGGCGAACGCGCAACGCGTCACGACACGAAGGAACGCTCTGGCGATCCCGCAGGCATCAATTGAAGGTCAATCCACCGCAAAATGTCTGTAGGGAACGCCCTCCGTGGCGTTCCGCGATCT
>DASVHB010000336.1:0-5015 GCA_036379195.1 Pirellulales bacterium | reverse complement strand
TTCGATCCCTCGGCCATTTCGCTGTCGCCCAGCAGCACCCACACCCGATAGGGCAGCTTGTCGATATATTTGGCGTTCAAGGCCATGCCGACGCCGATGGCCAGGCCCTGGCCGAGCGAGCCAGTGGCGACATCCGCCCAGGGCAATACGCGTGGATTAGGATGGCCTTCCAGGCGGCTGCCGAACTTGCGCAAGGTCATGAATTCGTCGTCAGCGATGGCGCCGGCCGCCTTGAACATCGAATAGAGCAGCGGCGAAGCGTGCCCTTTGCTAAAGATCAGCCGGTCGTTGTTGGCGTAGTGCGGCTTCGACCAATCGTATTTGAGATACTTGGCCATCAGCACGGCCATCAGGTCGGCGGCCGACATCGACGACGTCGGGTGGCCCGAACCGGCGGCCGTGGTGCAACGGATGCTATCGACCCTGAGTTGGGCGGCCAATTCGCTCCAGTCGTGATTAGCTTCAGCCATGGTTTTTTTGTCTCGCGGAAGGCTCGATGCGTCGTTACCGTAAAGAGGGCGGCACCGGACTAGGTTATAGCGTATTTGGCACAGTTGCCGACCCGTCGTAAACTCGCTCTGGGCGAGCAAATATGGTGCCTTGTGGAAGAGTCGTCCAAGTCGTCGGACAAACGCTGCCCTCCGTAAACCATCCGCCCCAACCAATGGGCAGACCGCACCCACGCTGAACAAGCTTTGTTCAGGAGACGTTCTCGAACCGCGATGGATCATCTTATCTATCATGCTGCCGATGAGGCAGCCACCGATGCGTTGGGCGCGGCGTTGGCCGGGTTATTGCCGCGACCTGCCTTCGTCGCGCTGGCCGGCACGCTCGGGGCAGGCAAGACCCGCCTGGTGCAAGCCGTGGCCGCGGCGCTGGGCATCGACCGCGCCCTGGTAAGCAGCCCGACGTTTGTTTTGCTTCACGAATACTCGGGCGACACGCCGGTTTATCACTTCGACGCTTATCGCCTGCGAGATCCCGACGAATTCTGGAATCTCGGGGCCGACGATTACCTGTCGGATCGGTGCGGAATGACGTTCGTCGAGTGGGCCGAGCGCATCGGTTCGTGTTTGCCCCAGCAGCGGTTGGAAATCAATATCGAGGTCAGCGGTCCATATCAGCGAGTGTTTCGCATTATCGCCCTGGGGCCGCAATACGCTCCCGTGACAGCAGGTTTGCGGGCGTGGATGCGTAAGGGGAATGCATAGTGGCCTTGCTGGGCGGGCGGGCCGGCGATAAACTCTGGCCCCTTCACGTCTTTGGGCGATTTCCGCGTTTCTGGGTAGTGTTGCTTTAGGGCAACGTAAAAGCGGTCTTCCGCTTCGGCGAAAGGCGACTTTCTCGCATTTTTTGTTGCATTGGGATGCCGGGCTTTTACAATGGGTGTACTAGCCCCAATTCCCGTTGTTTCAACAGCTTCGGGTGTTTTATGAAGGCAGCGGTCATTGGGGTGTTGTTGATTGCAGGTCTTGTCGTATTCGGTGCGGGCGGCGCGTGGGACGATCGCTCGGCCTGGGCTCAGCGTCTGGGACCGCACGAGGTCGCCGCGCAGCCCGGTCTGATCGCTCTGTCGGCCCCGGCGGCCGACCGCGGCCAGCAGATCACCGTCATCGATCCGAAAACGCGGACGATGGCGGTGTACCTGGTCGACGCCAAGGCGTCGGGCGGCGAATATGTGCAGCTCGTCAGCGTGCGGAAATGCGAGTGGGACCTGCAGATGGAAGAATTCAACGCCACCAACCCGCTGCCGCGGGAGGTGCGCGGACAGGTCGAACCGAACAAACGTCGTTGAGTCGCCGCCGGTGTCCGTGTCAACCCGGCCGGCGGCAAACCGCCTCGAGCCGGGCGGCATTGATGCTGGGAGATTTGCATGGCCGGTAAACTTGTGCCTCTGGAAGAAGCCGCCAACACGTTGGGCGTGTCGCCCGACGAACTCAACTCGATGCGCGAGAATCGCGACATCTACGGCTATCGCGACGGCGCCACCTGGAAGTTCAAGCCCGAAGACATCGAGCGGTTGAAGCTCGAGCTGGCCGAGCGCGCCGCCTCCCCCGCCTCAGATTCCGCCCCCGCCTCCGATTCGAGCAGTCTGCCGGTCGATCTGGCCGATTCCGACAGCGACGGCGATGAAATCGTGTTGCTGAGCGAGGTCGAGTTGGGCGGATCGGGCCCCAGCACGTCGAGCACCATCATCGGCCCGCCCGGTAAAGGGCAATCGCCCGAAGACAGCGACATCAAGCTGGCCATCGGCAGCGGAGTTGAACTGATCGGCCAGGGATCGAGCACGGTGATCGGCAAAGAGAGCGCGCCGGGCAGTTCGGTGCTCGGATCGAGCCGGCACGACAGCGGCAGCGACGTCCTGCCGGTCGATCTCGATAGCGAGTCTCCCATCGAACTGTCGTCCGAAGGCTCCGACAAGAAACAAGGCTCGGGCAGCGATCTCACGTTGGTCACCCAGGAAAGCACCGGCGAAGGCATCGACACCGGCAGCGATCTGACGCTGGTCACCGACGGCTCGAGCAAATCGATCGACACCGGCAGCGATCTGACGCTCGGGGCCGCCGACGAAGGCGATGTGTTCCGCCTGCAAGATTCCGCGGCGGGTTCCTCGGTCAAACTGAAAGACGCCGGCAGCGTGCTCGATTCGCCTGGCACGGGCGTCGGCAGCGATATCACGATCAGTCCGGGCGACAGTGGCATCAACCTGATCGACCCCAGCGACAGCGGTCTTTCGCTGGAAGAGCCGCTCGAATTGGGCGCCGCCGACGACGACGATTCGTCGTTCGACCTGAGCAGCAGCAGTAGCGACAGCAGCGACAGCGGCACGCTCAGCGACAGTGCCGAGTTTGACTCCGACGCCGTCATGGAGCTGCAGGGCGAAGACGACTTTTTGCTCACACCGCTGGAAGAATCGCTCGATGACGAATCGCAAGACAGCGGTTCGCAGGTGATCGCGCTCGACAGCGACAGCGATTTTACCGACGCGGGCGCCGTGTTGGGCGGCCCGCCCGCGGCCACCGCCATGCTCGAACCCGACGATCTCGGCATGGGCGACGCGCTGGGAGCGCCGGTCGACGTGGGCGCCGGTTTGGCCATGTCGCCCACGATGGCCGCCGCGCCGGGCGCGATGATGATGGCCCCGGTGCGCGAAGCCCAATACACCTGGGTCAACGTGATGTTTCTCTCGTTCTGCGTGTTGTTTCTAGCGCTGACCGGCATGATGATGTTCGACCTGATGCGAAACATGTGGAGCTGGGACGGATACTTCGCCGCCACCAGTCCGTTGATGGATATGGTTCTGGGCATGTTCGGGGGTTGAGCAGAGCAAGCATTTCCGTCTGTCCAATACGTCAAGTCACGCTTTAAGGCGCAACTTCGTCAGGCTGGAAAGCCTGACCTACCAGCGACGATTCGGAAGGAGTCGAATCATGGAATGCGGTACGGCGTACGTTCGCCAGTGGCGAGTCGCCACAATTTCGATTGCCTTGAGGTCGTTTGGCATCGTGCTCTTGTCGCCCTTGGCGCTGGCGTTTTCCGGCTGCCAGTTTGTTCCCAAAAGCCAACTCGACGCCGCCGAGATGCACAGCCAGGCGTTGCTGGAGCAAAAGAACGCACTCTTGGCCGAGAACGAAAATCTGAAAACGCATAGCCGCAATCTTGAAGAGCAAGTCAAACAGGCCGAAGAAGAGCTGGCGGCGCTGGAAGAGCGAGGCGGGGCCGATCAGCACCGTCTATCGGCAGACCGCGGCGATCGCCAAGCTTCGGCACTCCATCATAAGCGGCGCGGGCCGCGCTCGGCGGACGACGACATCGACGACGAGCCAGCCCGCCGCGACGGCGCCCAGGCGATCGAATCGGACGCGCCTCTCGACGGCTGGACGGCGCCGGGCGCCGAACGGCGGTAACTCACACCAACCCGAAGCATGCTTTAATGTCGGCATGCGCCCTCGACTAATCTGCGTTGATCCGCGTTCATCTGTGGCTCAGACAGAGTAGGCCACGGATGAACGCGGGTGGACGCAGATGCATAGGACTCGGCGGAATCCTGCCCCGCCTCTGCTTTTGCGATTTGGGTTATTCCGTACGCCACGCCGCGCATCAACTGCCGACCCGCGTCGGCACGCTCAGATGCCGGCAAAACCACTCGGTCTCTTCGGGCAACACGTGCGAGAGTCCTGGCTCGTCGTAAAAATCGAAATGCCCGCCGTCGGCCTGCAACAGCTTTTTGGGCTCGCCAGCCGATTCAAAGGCCTGCCGCTGCACGTCGCTGAAGCAATATGTGTCGCGGTTGCCGATCATCATCAACAGTGGCGTGGGCGCGATGCGCGGCACGTAGCGACGCAGATTGATGCGCGTGGCGGCCAGCATCGAGCGCACGGTGACTTCGTTGCGCCAGCTTGACGCCGAAGCGGCCGCCCGGGTGCTCCAGCGGTAAGCTTCGTCGCCCGGCAGCGTGGCAAAGCGGCCCGGCGTATTGATAATTGGCGCCGTGACGGCCCGGTGCGGCTGCAATAGTTGCCGCGCGATCAAGCCCGCGCCTTGCAACACCTGCTTGACCAGTCCGTCGCGCAACCAGCGCAGCACGGTGTCGCGGTGGTCAATCGCCGGGACATGGGCCACGACGACTTTCACGCGACGGTCTTCGGCGGCCACGGCCAGCACGTGCCCGCCGCTGTACGACGTGCCCCAAATGCCGATCCGCTCGGCGTCGACTTCCGGCTGCGACGAGACCCACGTGATGGCATTGCGATAATCGAGCCGCTGCTGTCGCGGAATGACCTGCTGCCGCGGCTGGCCTTGGCTGGCGCCCAGAAAGCGATAATCGAAGGCCAGCACTACCAAGCCCGCCGCGGCGAACGCCTGGGCGAAGTTTGGCAGCGACATTTCCTTCACTCCGCCCCAGCCATGCGCCATGACTACCGCGGCGCGTCGCTCGCCGGGCCGGTAGTCGCCGGGCACGTAGTACCAGCCGGAGCACGTCAGCCCCTCGCTATCGAACTGAACGTCGCGGC
>DASVHB010000335.1:0-4950 GCA_036379195.1 Pirellulales bacterium | reverse complement strand
CACGGCGAAGGTGGCCGTGGTCCAATAGAAATACCAGGTTACGCAACTCGCAGCGAAGCCCAAAGCCACAATCGTCACGCCCAGCCGCTGCGGAAAATCTTTCCGCACAAACAGGTCGGTGCTGGGGCACACCAGGCAGCGGGTCAACACGCCGTCGCGCCAGGCATCGGGCGGAGGCGCCAATTCCAACTGGCAATGAACGCAGACGACCGGGCTGCCGTCGGTCGGCGCTTCCGTCTCGGAACTTTGCTCACATCGCGGGCATGAGAAACTCAGTCGCATGGTTCCATCATAACGGAAAGGCACTCTGCCTAGACAGTAGTTGGGCGGTCAATTCGCCCAGGAACGTTACGATGACTCCCACGTATAAAATGCCCGTGGCGCTCTGCGTATTTGGCACTTTCAGGGTTTGCCGGGCGGCCACCGCCACGGCCATCGCACCCCCAATGCCGGTGAGCCACCGTAGACCGATAAACAGCCATTGATTGGTGCTGAACGGCCCGGTTTCGTGCCATTGCAGTGCCAACCCCGCGCCACTTACCGCCGCGCGCGCTGCCACTGCCGCCATTAAGCCGATGGTCAGGCGCACCAGTGGCGCCAGCGACATGCCGGGCGAATTCAGATACCAATGCCCCAACAGCATGGCGGCCATGGTCGTGCCCAGCACGGCGCCGCCGCTCAGCGGGTCGAGCCGTGCCAGCAGCCAGCCAATCGTGAGCGGGGCGGAGTTTGATGTCTCGGCCAGCCACGTGCCCGAAAGGCACACGCCGGCGATGGCCACCAGCGCCAGCAGCCCCGGTCCGGCCAATTCGTAGAGCCAAAAAACGGCCCCCAGATAACTCAACACGGCGGCCGCGATGGGCGGCCACAGCGGCGCATCGGCAGGCGAAGTCCAAGCCAGCAGGCCGGCCAAGACAGTCAGCCCGAGCAGCACATACAAATTGTTGCGGTAATAGCCGCTGGTTACTTGCCGCGGCGACGTAGCGACCATCGCACCAGCCATGCCCAGCGAAAGACGCAGTAAGAATTGAAAGAGAATTTGCACGTCAAGAATTCCGTCTCCTTTGCGGAGACGCCAGGCGAGCGGCGAAATGAAGGCTAAATAACCATGTGCGAGTTGTAGGCGTCGCCCATGGTCGCCTTTCGCCTCCGCGAAAGTAACGCTACTTTCGCGGAGCGAAAGGCGACAATGACGCACCGCTATTTACCGCCGATCACCATAAATCAAGTTCATGATCTCCGAGCGACTCGAAAGGTGCGAGCGGAACACGCCCCGCATGGCCGAGGTCACACATAGGCTGCCGGGCTTGCGGATGCCGCGAATGGTCATACAAGTGTGGGTAGCCTCGATCACCACCGCCACGCCCTTGGCTTCCAACTCATCAACCAGCAGGTCGGCGATGCTCTCGGTCATGCGTTCCTGCACTTGCGGTCGCCGGGCTACCAATTCGACCACGCGGGCCAGCTTACTCAGCCCGATGACCTTGCCGGCGGGCAGATAGCCGATGTGGGCTTCGCCCATGAACGGCAGCATATGGTGCTCGCACATGCTGTTGAAGCTGATGTTTTTGACCAGCACCACCTCGTCGTATTTTTCGGTGAAAAACTTCCGCAGATGCTGGCGCGGATCGTCGTGCAGGCCGCTGAACAGCTCGGCATACATTCGGGCCACGCGGGCGGGCGTTTCGCGCAGCCCCTCGCGGTCGGGGTCTTCGCCCACGGCGGCCAGAATCTCGCGCACGGCCCGCTCGATTCGCGGCCGATCAACGCCCGACGTGCTCAGCGCGGCCGCGATGTCATCCTCGCCGTTGGTATTAGCAGGGGCGGCAGATTGTCCCTCAGGTTTGGCACGAAAAGCGGGCGGTTGATCCATCCTTCGATCGTAGGGTGCCCACCGGCGATGGTCAAGGATGACACTACCGCTAGATGCATGAGTGGGCTACTCCATCGCCGCAATCCATTGGCGGATGAGCGAGACCGCTTCTTCGGGCACAAGCCGCTTGCCGAGCTCGGGCATCATGATGTCTGGATGAGTCGATTGCATGCGGAACAGCAAAATCGACTCGTCGGGCTTACCCGGCACAATATCGTACAGCTTGCCGCCCGAGCCCGTGCCGGCGGCCACCGGCGGCTTCAACACGCCCAGCTTCGTGCGATCGGACTGCGCCACGCGCAGGTCGAGTCCCGAGTTTTGCCCGTTACCGCCTGGCTGATGGCAATGAGCGCAATTGACTTCCAGCCAGGCCCGGGCGCGCTGGTCGAGCGGCGCCTTGGCGTCATCCCAAGCCACGAGCTTCGGCGCTTCGTTGGCCTTCGGCGCGCCCGCCAATGCCCCAATTCGCGTCCAATGCGTCAACTGGTTTTCTCGTGTGCTCCCTTGCTCCCCCGCTCCCGCGCCGTGAGCCGCGGCGTAATCGAAGGTCCGATTCAAATGCCGCGCCTGAAGGCCAATCGGCGCCATGCCGGAACTCGTGGCGTGACAGCCTTTGCACTGATTCACGTTGGGCACGATATAGTTGTTCCGCCGTGTCGCGCCATCGGCGTGAATCCACGAGACATCGATCGCCTCGCCTGCCACTTGCAGCTCGGCCTCGTTCTGCTCATCGTTCCAGACATACGCCAGCCCGGTCCAGCCATCGGCGGTGTGCTCCAAGATGCGTGTTTCCAGCAGCCGCTCGCCTTTCGCCGGATGCCGCAGGTCGCGCGGCATGGCGAAGGTTTTGGCGATCAGCGTGCCGACGGGCAGATCGAACACGCCGTCCGCCGAGTACCTGGCCGCCTGGCCGTCGGGCAGTTTCACAAACCGGTGCTTGGACGTGTAGTCTGAAAACAGCGGTGTGTTGACATCGTAAGGAATCACGCCGGCGGTCGGTTCTTGCGTCACTCCGCTGCCGGTAAACAACCCATATTCCGAAAGCCGCCGCGGCGATTGCCGGCGTGGCTTGCCAGCGAGCTTGGCCGACGACTTGGCGAGCTTCACCGCCGCCAGGGGTGCGTGCCGGCCCACATAGGGCGTGATGTCTTTGCTGATCTTATTCAGCGACGGCGTGTTGGTGGTGAGGTCGATCCGCGCAAAATCGGCGTCGCCGTTGTCGCTGAATACGATGCGCAGCTTCTCCGGCAGCTTGCCATCGACCAGCTTGGCGGGATTCTCCGACCAATCGACCACCATGTCGGGCAACGTGGTGCGCAGCAACAACACGCGCAGCAGAGCCAACTCGCCCGCCGGCTTGTCGCCCCCTCCCTTGAAACGATTGTTGTGGACCCAGATCGACTCGCAATAAGGGTCGTACTGGGCGTCGGTGAACTTCAACCGCGTCACCAGATAGCTGATCGCCGTCAGGTTTACGGTCTGATTGTCGGCGATGTCATTGTCAAACACTTCGACTTCGTCGCTGGCCATGATCATCAGCCCGGTGCCGCTGGGCACCTGAGCGACAATATTTCCCTTGGGGGCGAAATTTTCGTGATTGTTGGCGTGAATGTGGTTTTTGAATGCGCGGCAATGCCGCCCTTCCTTTTGCACCAGGTCGGGCAAGGTGAAAATCAGCAGCCCGCCGGCGTTGTTGGTCAGATCGTTCTCATAGACGTCGGCAGATATCGAGTTTTCGATTTCGATGCCGGCGACGTTTTCATAGGCCCGATTGCGGCGGACGATGATGTTTTGCGATTGGCCGACATAAATGCCCGCGTCGGACGAGCCACGCACTACGCAATCTTCGACCAGCACGTTCTTGCTGAGCACTGGGTAGAGTCCATAGCTGCCGTTGGTTGATTTCGGGCCACCGGTCCATTCGACGCGCAGCCGCCGCAGGGTGACGCTGTCAGCGCCGAAGACTTTGACGGCATCGCCGCGGGCGTCCTCGACCGCCAGGTCTTCGAGCGTGAAACGGTCGGCGGTCACCAGCAATCCTTCGCCGCCGGTGCCTTGCAGCAGGTTTTTGAAGCTGAGAATCGTCTTTTCGCGCCCAGCCCCGCGGAGGGTGACGCCGGGCACGTCGAGCGAAAGCGTGGCCGAGAAGTCGTAGCGCCCCGCGGCCAGTTCGATCAAGTCGCCTGGCTGGGCTTCAATCAGGGCCGTCTGCAATTGCCGCTGGGTTTTTGGGCCGGGCTTAATTGCGATGTGCCGCGCCTCGCCACCCCGCGCCGCGCCCTGTGGCCAGCACAGGGCAAAAATGAGAACCATCAACATGCCGGTGGCTGGGGCAGAGCCTTGGCGATGCCCCGGCGGGGGCCAGCCCGGATCGTTCATGGATCCACACCAACCCGACGCGCCAGCGAGGCGGAACAACGAACTCGCCTCGCTTGCGCTTCGGGTTGACGTAAGATCACCGCGGTTCCAGCAATGCGGGCTGATGAGTCGTCCGGGCTTGGTGCTTTTCGAGATCATACGCATGTCAATTCTCTCCGCAATTTCCGGCCATTACTAATGTAATGCAGTTTGCCGGAATGGGGTATGACTGTGCGGCAGAGGCTCGCCGCAGGGCTTGCCCTGCTTGTGCCGCTTATCGGCGTTCTAGCGATTCGCTGAATTTCAGCGATGGGAGCGACGATACATTCAATGCGTCCCGAGCGTGACCCAGGTGAGAAGGAAATCGAACGATGAAGCGCGCCTTGTTTGCGGCGTTGCTGCTGGCGGCGACCGGCCTGAGCAGCGGTTGCTGCTGGAACGGCCGTTGCGGCCACGGCGACGACTGCCATAACGGACTTTTTAAGAGCTGCGGCTTATTTCACGCCAAGCGTTGCCCCGAGTGCGGCAAGAGTTGCGGCTGGCTTCACAAATGCGGGGGCTGGTTCAAACGGCATCATGCGCCGCCCGAAGGGGCGATCGGGCCATATGGGGGCGGACCACCCGCCGCGCAAATCACGTATCCCTATTACACCAATCGCGGTCCACGCGATTTCTTAGCGCGGGAGCCGCGCGGCATCGGACCGTAATTTGCCGCCGTC
>DASVHB010000334.1:0-10854 GCA_036379195.1 Pirellulales bacterium | reverse complement strand
CGCCCCCCGCCACCGGGTCGTTACCGGTGATGTACTCCTTAGTCCGGATTATTCAGAAGCCCCGTGGTATGCCTCCCACGGTCGTCATACACCTAGCGCGAGGCGCAAGCGAGGCAAATTCATTGACGGGCCTCGCTTGCGCGTCGGGTTAGTGTGGGCTGATGAATAATCCGGGTTAGGCGGCATCGGACCGGACGGGCGGAGAGCTTCTCGCAAAGTGGGGCCCTTGCAAGATCGAGCCGCCGACCGATTTCAAAATGTTCGTCGTCGATATGCCCTCGACCAGCCCGGCCACACATACGCGGCCGCCATAGGCCGCGACCACTTCGTGGCCGACCACTTGCTCGGGCGTGTAGGTGCCGCCTTTTACCAGCACCTCGGGCCGCAGCCGGTGAAGGATGGCGTGCGGAGTCTCGTCGTCGAAGATCAGCACATAATCGACCGCCGCCAACGCCGCCAGCATGCCGGCCCGGTCGCTTTGGCCGATCACGGGCCTGGTGGGGCCTTTGAGCCGGCGCACGCTGTCGTCGCTGTTGACGCCCACCACCAGCAGGTCGCCCAGCGCACGCGCTTCGGCCAGATAAGTGACATGCCCGATATGGAGTAAATCAAAGCAGCCATTGGTGAACACGATTCTTTGACCGGCGGCGCGATGCGCTTTGGCATGGAGCGCCAGTTCGTCGAGCGTGACCACTTTGTCGCGGGCAGAAAAAGTTTGGCGATGCGGCAAAGCGCCGGCCTGGCCGCGCTGGGCGATCGACTGCTCTTCGACGAGCCGCTGGCGGATTTCGGCGCGGGGAATCACGGCCACGCCGACTTTTTCCACTTCCAGCCCGGCCGCGATATTGGCCAGCCGCAGCGCATCGACGGCCGACAATCTGGCCGCCAGCGCAACGCCGATCATCGCCAGCGCCATATCGCCCGCACCCGTGACGTCGTAGACCGCGCGCGGACGCGTAGGGACGACCACGCCGCCGCCATCGGCGCCGATCAGCGCCATGCCGTCGCGGTCGAGCGTCACGATGCCCAGCGCAAGCTGCAACTGCTGGCGCAACATGCGCGCGGCTGCCAGCGCATCGTCGGTGCTGAGAATCTTCAGGCCGGTGGCCATTTCGGCCTCCAGCCGATTGGGCGTCATGGTAGTGGCGCCGCGGTAACGCGAGTAATCGTGCCCGCGGATTGGATCGACAATCACGGGCACGCCCGCCGCGCGGCAAGCGTCGATCAGGGCCCGCAGCAACGAGGGCGTGCAGACGCCTTTGTCGTAATCAGAGATGAGCACCATGTCGGCCTCGCTCAGCCGGTCGCGCAGCGCTTCGATGAGTTCGCGCTCGACCGCGGCGGCAATCGGCTCGCGGACTTCGCTATCGACGCGCAGCATTTGGTGTGGATGCCGGCCCTGGGCGCGGCCGATGAATCGCTCTTTGACCGTGGTGGGCCGCGCGCGATCGGTCAGCAGGCAATCGACTTCGACGCCCGCCTCGGCCAGCAACTGCCGCACGAGCGCTCCCTCGGCGTCGGCGCCGACGACGCCCGCGCAAGCCACCCGCGCCTCGAGCCCGCGCAGCATATTCGAGACGTTGGCCGCGCCGCCCAACCGCGATTCGCGCTGGTCGGCCCGCAGCAGAATGACCGGCGCCTCTTGGCTGACGCGCTCGGCGTTGCCAAAGGTATAGCGGTCGAGAATCAGGTCGCCCACCACCAGCACGCGCGGGCGGGCCAGGCGGTCGAACGTAGAGAGCAAATCGGCAAAACTCATGGCGTGATCCTTCACGGTCCATTCGAGGCGGCGAGCTTTTTACTCTGCAAAGCCAGGCAAGGCAAGGCAAATTGGGCAAGCCGGGTGCGAGACGCACCGCGGTTCACAACCCGCTTTGCAGGAAGTCGTAAATCCAAGGCTGAGTCCAGGGATTCCACGTCGGGTAGCTCACGGACAACGCCGACAGCGCAAGCAGCACCAGCGCCAGCCAGCGCGACCAGCGGCGAGCGCCGGCGGCGTCGGCGGCGGGCAACATGCCCACCAACCACAACGGCGCCAACCAGAATGCCCAACGAAAGCCGCTGGTCATGCCGCCATAATTGCGGTCGTCCAGGGGGCGCGTGAGATAAAACACCAGACAGGCGGCACTCACCGAACCGATCAACAGGCCCAAAGCCCGCCAGTTCGGATCGCCACGAGCGCAGAGCATGCCCAAGCCGATCACGCTAAGCAGCCACACCGGGGTCAACGAAAAGATACCGTGATGGCCGATCAATACGTGAAACGCATAGCTCGCCGGCTCCGCTTCGCCCTGGTCGATCGGGCTGCGCGCCTCGCGGTTCGACCAATAGCTCTCGCGTACTTTGCCGTCGCGGACAAATTGGTAGTCGTACCAGTTGTCGCCCGGCTGGCGATGAGCATACGGCGGACTCCATGAGTGATGGGCCAGGTAGTTCAGGCCCAGTGACGCGGCGATTACGACCAGCGCCGGCGGCGCAAATGCCAGAAGTGTTAAGCGCGGGGATTTCCAAAGCAGCCCGACCGCGACGGCGGCGGTGAAGGCCAGCGCCGGCAGCTCGTTGGCGGCGGCGAAAGCTGCAAAAAATCCGGCCACGGCAAACCAGCGCGCGCGTCGTTCGCCGTCGTACCAGATGCGCAGCGCCGCATCGAGCGCCACTGCCGCGCTGACGGCGGCGGTGAGATGGTTGTTGATGGTCACGGCGAACGTAGATAAAAACGTGCCGAACGCCGCGCTGGCCATCACCATGATACGCCCCCAATCGGTCTGGCCAAATCGCTCGGCCAGCCGGGCGATGACGACAAAGAATGCGATCATCGGCAGCACGTTGAAGGTGATGATGATCGTCCGCCCGATCGCGTAGGGATGCTCGGCCAAGGTCGCGCCGGTGAAGCGGTGGATCAGCCAGTATTCACCGGCCATCAGGGTGGCCAGCAGCGGCGGCTTGCTGGAATAGAGATGGCCCTCACCCGCGGCTGGCGCTGCGCGGCCCAATTCGTCGTGCTTGATCATATCGATCGTGTCCCAGTTGGGCTGGTTCACGATGGCATCGATCTGATAAGTGCCGTGCTCGACCAGCGAACGCACGGTACACCAGCGGCTGCGGTCGTTGCCGCTGAGAAAGGGCCGCTGCTTTTGCCAGTCGGCGCGCTTCTCTTTGTCTTTGAGATGTTTTTCCAGCCGCACGTAATCGACCGAATTGACCGCCAGAATCCGACCGACCATGCCGCCGATGCTGGCCACGGCCAACAGAGCATAGATACCGCGCCGCAAGCGTGCAGCTCGGTCCTCGATCGTCGTGTTCGGGGGACTAGTCATCCGTAGGGCGACCTTCCCAGGTCGCCCACTGGGGAGCAATTTGAAACCGCATGGACGACCTAGGAAGGTCATCCTACAGGCCAGTACCAGTACCGATATCGTTTATCAAAACCGATGGGGGAACGCCCTTTGTTGCGTTCCAGAAACTGCGAATTAAACCCTCAGTTCCACCACCACAGTTCGCCGCGATCGTCGGCCAGCTTCATCCGTAGCACCGCGACGTCATCGTTTTTCTCCTGCTTCGCGGCCGCTTGCCAAGAGGTGAGCTCAACTCCGCCCGAGGCGCTGAGCAAGTAGCTGTTGGCCGTCTCGATGAAGCTGACCTTCGTATCTACCTGTTTGGGAGCGTTGAATTCCTCGGTCGGATAGGAGTCGGGATCGATCAAAGCTGCCAGGTCGAGCGCCGCCCGCCCCGCCAGGTTTTCCTTGAAAATCAAGGCGGCCACCACCGCCAGGTCCATGCAGTTGCGCAGCTCGCCGAAAATCGGCTCTTTGACCGAGAGGGCGTCGTAGTGCTTGGTCATCAACTCTGCCCAGCGCTGCGCTTCTTTGCTCGATTTGCCCAGGTGCTGGCGGGTGCCGTCGGCCGCCACAAAATCGTCTTCCGACATACACTTGACCCCCTGCCCGCGCAACTGCCAGGCCAGCCCCTTGCCGTCGGTCAGCAGCGGCTGATAGTCGGTGGTGAGCCACCAGCGCGGCAAGACATTGGGAACGCCCGGTTGCTTCGATCGCTTGAGCATGGTCAGGTAACTGGGCAATCCCTTGATGGGCGCCGGATCGAAGTGCATGGCCAAGCGTTTCATGCGGAAATCGGCAGCCAGCAGAATGTGGGCGAAACGGCTCTTCGGCGAGACGCCCCGGAACGAGATGATTTGCGGCCCCAAGGCGCGCTGCAGCGCGGCGGCGGCGTCGTTGGGATTGACGTTGGGTTGAATGAACTGCGCTTGCAACTTTTGCACACGGGCCAGTCCCTCTTCGGTCGGGTCGATCGAGCAGGTGATGCCGCCCCGCGCGGCGGCGTCGGCGGTGCGCAAGGCCACCAGCAGGTCGTCGAGCTGCATCACCGCCCTGCCGTTTTTGGCGCCGACCACGTTGCCCCGCTCGTCCACTTTCCAACCCTCGCCATAGCCCGCCAACACGATATCGTTCTGCTCGGGGTAGACCAGCACATATTCGACGCGCTGCAAGCCTGCCAGAAAGCGCACTTCGTCAGGCATCTGTGCCTGATCTTTCAGCTTGGCCACCACCTCGGCCAGTCCACGCAGCGAGATCTTTCGCAGCTTGGTGGGCTCGTTCAGGTCGCCCGGCACCGGCTGCAAGTTGTCGAGCCAGAACTGCCGCAGGCCGTTGGCGTCTTGCTCGGAGTTGGCCAACACGCCCTGGGGATTGATGGAAATGCCCCCCACCGCCTGCCGAAAAAATGCCGCCCAAACGGTGGAACTTAGCCCCGTAAGTACAAGCAACAGAGCCAATGCCGACCAACGACGCGCGGGACGGCTGAGGCGACGAAATGCGGTGATCATGGGACCCTACCTTTATGATCGGGACATGCGGGTGACGCTCACTCCTTACAGTAATCCATGCCTACTGGCGAAGCAAGCGCGCCCGCGTTGACCGGCGGGGGTCTTCGTGTTACAAACCAAGGCTCGCCAGCCGACGAGCCGTCAGGCTCGGGCCGCGGCCAGCCTTCCAACGACCAGAAAGGGAACCGCCTGTGGGTGGAATCAGCGAACGCGGAAAAGAAATCAAGCGCCGCCGTCATCGCCGCAAGAAAATGAACGTCTTCGCGCGGAAATTGAAAAAAGCGACCATGTCGGAGAAGCAAGTGATTGCCGAAAAGCTGCGCAACCTCACGCCCGGCGCCGAAACCGTCATCAAAGCCTGGAGTCTGACCAACGCCGATCGTTGATGGTGACGTTAGAGCCGCGGCACCTCCACCGAGCGAATCAGCTCTTCCAGCAGTTCATCGACCCGGCGGCCTTCGACTTCGGCCTCGGGCGTCAGACTCACGCGATGCCGCAATGCCGGCAGGGCGATCTGCACCACATCGTCGGGCACGGCATAATCGCGCCCCAAAAAGGCCGCTAGCGTCCGCGCGCCGTGCAACAGCGCGATGCCGCCCCGCGGCGATGCTCCGAGATGAAACTGCGGCCATTGCCGCGTCAGCCGCACCAGCGTGGTGATGTAACCGATCAGCTTGTCGTCGAGGTGCAATTGGCTGCACTGCCGCGCCGCCGACAAAATCTCTTCGGGGCTGGTCACCGTCTGTAGCTCATTGAGCCGCTCGTCGAAATCGACTTCTTGGCGGTGCATTTTCAGGATGTCCGCTTCTTCGTCAGTCGAAGGATAATCGACCAGGATCTTGAACATGAAGCGGTCGAGCTGGGCTTCCGGCAGGTTGTATGTGCCTTCCGATTCGATCGGGTTTTGGGTGGCCAGCACCAAGAAAGGCCGCTCGAGCTTGTGGCTGACGCGCTCGACGGTGACGCGATACTCCTGCATGATCTCCAGCAAGGCGGCGTGCGTCTTGGCCGGCGAGCGGTTGATCTCGTCGGCCAGCAGCAACTGCGTGAAGACCGGCCCGGGACGGAAGTGGAAGTCTTGCGACTTCATGTCGAAGATCGGCGAGCCGGTGATGTCGGATGGCATCAGATCGGCGGTGAATTGGATGCGGCCAAATTTGCAGCCGAGCACGCGTCCCAACGCCCGTACGAAGAGAGTCTTGCCCAGGCCCGGCACGCTTTCGATGAGCACGTGGCCTTGCGAAAACAGCGCCACCAGCGTGGCGGTCACCAGTTCGTCCTGGCCGACATAAATCTTTCGCAGTTCGGCGGTGATGCGCTCGAAGAGGCGGCGAACGCCCGAGGTGGCTCCGCTGGGCGGCTCGCCTGGCCAGGTTGCTTCGCTCAGCGCGGCGCCCGTCGCGTCGTTCTCCGCCGCCGGCGTCTCGTGGCCGGCGGCCGGCGCTGGGTAGGAAGCGAAGTCTTCAGATCCTGTGCTCATGCGGTTCCGCGTCGAGGCGAAGAGTAGGGCTGGGGCGCTCATCGGCGCCCGGCGCGATGTACGAGCATACGCTCGACAGCGCGTTTATTCCAGAGGAAGCATCGGCCGGTGGGTTGATTCATTTCGGGCGGCTCACGTAGAATGCTCCCGCACCTGGGCCTCAAAAGGCGACGCCGAAAGGAGGCACACTTGACGCAATCGATCGATTACCAGCCCAAGGGGTTTGTTCGCTTGGGCAGCTCGTTCGCCATTGGCCGCACCACGCTCTTGGTGTTGCTGGCGATCGCCACCATTCCCTTCGCCCTCGCCTATGTGCAGTGGCTGACGGTGGGCTTGCCCGAAGTCAGCGAAGCCGCGGCGGAGGCCGCCGGTCCGCAGCCGGCCGGTTTTCCGCCTTGGTTGCGATTTATGCACTATCTGAATTTTCTCTTCATGATCTTGCTAATTCGCAGTGGCCTGCAGATTCTGATGAGCCACCCGCGGCTGTATTGGAACGTGCACTGCACGCCGGCCAGCGAATGGCTGCGGCTGACGCCCGTGGCCGAATTGCCGCACGACCGGCTCTGGACGGCCAACGACGACGCCCGGCATCTTTCGCCCTGGATCGGGCTGCCCGGCTATCGCTATAGCGTGGGCATGGCCCGGCACTGGCACTTTCTCAGCGCGCTGTTCTGGCTGACCAATGGCGTGGTGTTCGTGGCGTTTCTGTTCAGCACCGATTATTGGCGGCGCGTGGTGCCCACTTCATGGCAGATCGTGCCTGATGCCTGGAAGGTGTTTGTGCATTACGCCACGTTTCATCTTCCCCCGGAGCCAGACGGCTATTACCGCTACAACGCCCTGCAGCAGCTCGCATATTTCGGGGCCATTTTTGTGCTGGCGCCGCTGGCCATTGTCACCGGCCCGTCGATGTCGCCGGCATTCACCTCGCGCTTCTCGTGGTATCCACGGTTGCCGGGCAATCGCCAGATCGGTCGTTCGCTGCATTTCTTCATGATGCTGTCGTTTGTCAGCTTTATCGTCTCGCACGTGTCGATGGTGGTGCTCACCGGCGTGGTGCGCAACATGAACCACATTGTGGTGGGCTACGACGACGAGCGTCCGACGGGCATCTATCTGGGCCTGCTGGGCATTGCTATCGTCGTGGCGGTCAATGCGCTGGCCAATTGGGCGGCCTGGCGACGACCGCGGGCCGTGCAGCACCTGGCCAAGCTGATCGTCACGCCGGTCATGGGATATCTTTTCAACCGCTCGTCGCCCTTGGCTCAGTTCCGCCGCGAAGACATTTCGCCCTATCTCTGGCCCAACGGCAAGCTGCCTACCTGCGACGAGTGGAAATCGCTGCTGGCCGGAGGTTTTCGCGACTATCGCTTAAAGATCGGTGGGCTGGTCGAAAACCCCGTCGAGCTGTCGCTGGAGCAATTGCGCGCCATGGGCAGGGAGTCGCAGATTACGCTGCACCATTGCATTCAGGGATGGTCGGGCATTGCCGAGTGGAGCGGCGTGCCGCTGGCCAAGATCATCGAGTTGGTGCGGCCCAAACCGGAGGCCACCGCCGCCGTTTTCTATTCGTATGGCGAAGGTCCCGAGGGCGGGCAGTTTTACGACAGTCACCGCCTGGTCAACCTGCGGCACTCGCAGTCGATGCTGGCCTACGATATGAACGGCCAGCCGTTGCCCGAGTTGCACGGGGCGCCGTTGCGGCTACGAATCGAGAACCAGCTTGGCTTCAAGATGGTCAAATGGATCGAGTCCATCGAATTCGTGGCCGACATCAAGGCGATCTATCAAGGCGAGGGCGGCTATAAAGAAGATCATGAGTATTTTGGCGAGCTGGCGAATATTTAGTGCTTGGGCACGCCCGCCTCGACCAGCCGATCTGCGATGCCATCTTCCGTGCCGTCGTGCTGGATCCAAATCTTGCCGCCGCGGATATCGACGTGGATTCCCAAACTGGCCCTGGTCGTCTTTCGCTCCACGAAAGAAACGCAACGTGCGCGGGGCGAAAGACGACCATGTTGCGCTAGCACAACATCATCTGTCGGAATGATGCCGCCGGGCAACGCCAGCAGCGCCTGACGCCCGCCATCTGACGCCAACAGGCGCGTCCTAATGTGACTCCGCGTAAAGCTTTACGGCCATCGCGGCAATCTCTAGCCGCCGCTTGGCACCGGGCGTGCTTTATCGAGAAACCAGTCGAAAACCGCATTACGCTGGCCCACTTCCCAGACGCCGGCGGCTCACGTCACTCTCTCGAAAAAGGACAATCACCTTGGCCAAGACCTCCAAGCACGTCCGCGTCGATCGAAAAGACCGCCTGCGTCAGCCCATTCACAAGGCTGCCGAGAAGCCGCCCGCCAAGCGTCCGCCCAAAGGACGCACGCCGCGGCTGGGGCTGGATTTCGAAGAAGATCAGCCGGTCGACACGCTGCCAGCCTCGTCGCACGTCGAAGACCATGACCTTGACGACATCGAAGATCGTGCCGATGAAGACGAAGCGCAGGACGACGACGCCAACGACTTCGGCGATCAGGAACTGGCCGGCAGCGTGGGCAGCGACCGCATTGAAGACCCCGTGCGGATTTACCTGATGCAGATGGGCGAAATCCCGCTGCTCACCCGCGCCGAAGAAATCGACTCGGCCAAGCAAATCGACCGCACCCGCCGCAAATATCGGCTGACGCTGCTGGCCAACGATTTTATGTTGCATGGGGCGGTGGCGCTCTTGAAAAAGGTGCGCGACGGCGAACTGCGGCTCGACCGCACCGTCGACGTGTCGGTGACCGACGCCGCGCAGAAAAAGCGCATCATGGCCCGGCTATTGCCGAATCTGAAAACGCTCGACCACCTGCTCCGGCTGAACCAGAAAGATTTTCGCATCGCCATCAGCAAGCGCGTGCGCATGGCCGATCGGCGGGCGGCCTGGCGCCGCCTGATGCGCCGCCGCTATAAAGCGGTGCGGCTGGTCGAAGAACTTGACCTGCGTACTCAACGATTGCAGCCGTTGATGGAGAAGCTTGGCGAAATTTCACGCCGCATGGATGACTTGCTCGATCAGATCGATCAGTTGCGAAAAGCTCACGGCCCCGCGGCCCAGATCGCTCAGTTGCGCGGCGACCTGCGCCACCTGATGCAAATCACGCTGGAAAGCCCGACTTCGCTGCGGACGCGGACCGCCAACACGCAAACGTGCCTCAAAGCCTACGATGCCGCCAAGCGGGTGCTCTCGGCGGGCAACCTGCGGCTGGTGGTTTCGATTGCTAAGCGCTACCGCAACCGCGGCCTGAGCTTTCTGGACTTGATTCAAGAAGGCAACACCGGCCTGATGCGGGCGGTGGATAAGTTCGAGCATGGCCGCGGCTTCAAGTTTTCGACCTACGCCACCTGGTGGATTCGCCAGGCGATTACGCGGGCCATTGCCGACCAGAGCCGCACCATCCGGTTGCCGGTACACATGATCGAGACCATGGGCCGGGTGCGCGAATTGACCCGCGACTGGCTGCAAGAGCACGGCCGCGAGCCGACCGTCGAGGAAACCGCCAAGGCCACCGGTTTGACGGTGGAGGAGGCTCGTTGCGTGCTGAAGATGACGCGCCAGCCGCTCTCGCTCGATCAGCCGGTGGGCGACCACGACGACAGCTTTTTCGGCGAGTTTGTCGAAGATCACCGCGACGAAGATCCCTTGCAAGACATGACACAGAACATGCTGAAGGAACGGCTGGCCGACGCTCTGGCTGAACTCAACTACCGCGAGCGCGAAATCCTGCGATTGCGGTACGGGCTGACCGATGGATATTCTTACACCTTGGAAGAGGTGGGCAAGATCTTCTCGGTCACTCGCGAGCGCGTGCGGCAAATCGAGGCCAAGGCCGTGCGGAAGTTGCAGCACCCCATCCGCTCGCGGCGGCTGGCGGGGTTTATTGACGAGGTGGAGTTCGCATAGAGTGCGGGCAGATGGCGAAAAAAGGTAGGGGGAAAGTGATGAGTGATGAGTGATGAGTGAAAAGTGAAAGATGAACGCTTACCCGAAGAGGCGAACGGCTTGTTGCCATTGGCAGCGGCGATTGTTCGTGGTAGTCGGCGTGCTTAGCGCAGCGATTCCGATGCGGCACGGAGTCCGTTCCCTACAGACGCCGATCGCAAGAACGCCCCGCTTTGTCCCTCAGGCCCCTAAAGGCTTTCCGATGTCGCCGACGATACAGACAGCCCGCGAGGATCGCTGATATATTGGACGGCATCGTCAAGCCGTCACGGCACACGGAGGTAACCACCATGCCATGCTCACCATTTCACCGTCGCCGGCGCATCTTGCTGGTCACCGGCTGCGTAGCGGTCGCGATTGTGCCGCTCAATCGCCCCGCCGCGGCGGCCGATCGGATGACCGAATTGCGGCAGCAGATGGTCGATGAGACCGTCGTCGCGGCCGGCGTGAAAAATCCGCGCGTCATCGCCGCCATGCGGGCCACTCCGCGGCACGAGTTTGTGCCCGCCGCCGACCGCAAGGAAGCCTATTACGACATGGCGATTCCCA
>DASVHB010000333.1:0-4391 GCA_036379195.1 Pirellulales bacterium | reverse complement strand
TGGTGGCTACCTTTACCGACGCCGACCCGAACGACGCGCCCACCGACTACACGACCAGCATCGACTGGGGCGACGGCAGCACCAGCACCGGCACGGTGGCCGTCGCGGCCAACGGCTTCAACGCCTCCGGCTCGCACACCTACGCCGAAGACGGCGCCCACGCGGTTGTCGTTACTATCATCGATGCCGGCGGCAGCACCGCTTCGTCCACCGGCACCGCCACGGTAACCGAGCCGTCGATTGTGCCCTCGCCGGTTTCGATTGTCGGACACGAACGGTTAGCGCTCGACAACGTGACGGTCGCCACGTTCCAGCATGGCAACGGCGCCGAACCGGCCAGCGGCTTTACCGCCACCATCCAATGGGGCGACGGCACGTCGTCGACCGGCGCCATCAGCGAGTCGGGCAACGTTTACACCGTCGTTGGCTCGCACACCTATCTCGATGAGCAGAGCGTTCCGGTCGTCGTGCAGATCAACGACGATGCCTCGTCAGCCGTCGCCACGAGCAGCGCCAAGATTTCGGAAGAGCTGTTGCCCGACGGTTCTGTGGGCACCGCCAACGAGCGGTTCATCTCCGAACTCTATCGCGATCTATTGCACCGGCAGGTCGATGCGTCGGCGTTGCCGTTCTGGTCAGACCAGCTAGCGCAGGGTCAAACGCGGTTGCAGGTGGCCGAGGCGATCATCAAGGCCGCCATGCCCAACGAGCTGGGCAACGACCTGGTGCAGGGCATGTATCAAAAGTTCCTGGGTCGAGAGGCCGATGCCGGCGGGTTGGCTTATTGGTCGGGCGTTCTTAACCACAATACGCTCGAAGACACCGAGGCCGCCCTGGTGGCCACGCCCGAGTTCTTCGCGCAGGCGGGCGGCACCAACAATGGCTACATCGATCGGCTATTTCAGGTGGCGCTCGGCCGGGCACCCGACGCCAGCGGGCGCGGCCAATTCGAGGCCGATTTGGCCGCCGGCATGTCGCGCGAGCAGATCGCCCAGATCGTGTTCAGCAGCCACGAATACCACCAGGACCTGGTCGGCGGGTATTATCGCTCGCCGGTCGACAACAACGATCGCTCGGACACTGCGGTATCGTTCCTCGACGATCTCGACTTCCTCGATCGCCCGGCCGATCTCAACGGGCTGGCGGCCTTCACCGCCGCGCTCGATCACGGCACGGCCGAGCAGCAGATCTGGGCCGATTTCTTGTCGTCAGACGAGTTCTTTGCCAAGACGGCGTAGCGTCTGCCGTAGCGTAAGCGTCCTCGCTTGCGCAAAGCAGCGCGATGGCGTCCGGCGATGAGTTCGCGTCTGTAGGGAACGGGCTCCGTGCCGTTCCGTGAACTGCCATTCGACGTTACCCTGCATTAGCGGCACCTGAGAGCGTCCTGATCGGCGTTCTCGCCGAACGACGAATCGACGTCGCGCGGCCTCCCCGGAACGGCACGGAGTCCGTTCCCTACAGACCCTTTGCGTTGAAGTCACCTTCATTTGATGCGTATGGGACTCGCTGCGCTCGGCCCACCCTACGATCACACTAACCCGAAGCGCAAGCGAGGCCCGCCAATGAACGTACCTCGCTTGCGCTTCGGGTTCGTGTATGACCACCGTGGGAAACATCATATGGGGTTGTTGAAACTGCATGTTACGCTCCAGCCGCGAGGTGGCGGTCGCGGTGGAATGTGTGGAGCAAGCCGCGCTTGCATCCGGCCAGCACGCTGCGGACTTTCCAGAAATACGACGACTTCATCCGGTCGATCGTTTGCGCCAGGTGGGCCGACGCCAGCTCCAGCCGATGAACCTCGACGTCGCGCTCGTGGACCAACCGCCGCGTCTGGGCCAGTGCTTCTTGCCATTCGGCCGCGTTGCGCTGCGCCTGCGCCATCGATTGCTCGCGCTCGGTAAGCTGAACGCGCGCCGCGGCAAGCTGACCGTCGCTGGCGCTTAAAGCATTCTCCAGCCGCTGGCGTTCAGAGGCTTCCCAGCTTCGTCGCTCTTTCGTCTCATGCCAAAACGCTCCCAGGAAGAAAGCCGCCAGTTCTCGCACCGCCGCGTCGCCGTCGTCGAGCAGCGCTTCATACTGCTCAGTCGTAAAACCATGAAGCAAAGTCAGCATGCCTTTACTCCAGGCGTCGGGCCTTCCCGCCGCCGCCCGCAGCACGGGCAGGCCCAGCACGCTCAGCACTCCGCTGCGCCCAAAGGCAGGCGCCACATCGGCGTATGCCGGCGACGCCAAGCGATCGAAAACGGCATTGAGCACCACGCGCTGCCGTTGCGATCGCGTGCCTTCGTTGCAATACGAGGTCGGCATTTCCGTCAGCAACGACAACATCTCCGGCACATGGCAGATGCCCTCGCGGAACGCTACGACGAAATTCAGGAACCAGTCGGAATGCCACTGCAAGTCGGGCAGAAAGCCACCCGCCGCGTCGTACGACGATCGCTTGATGATTGCCGTGTGGCCGGGGATGCTGGTATGCCCGACTAGGCGTTCGATCTCCGCGGGCGAGAAATATCGCGGGGCGTCGCACCAGCCGGTGACGCCGGGACGAATGGCGCCCGTCACGCCATCGACGATGGAAAAGTACGAACTGCAAAGCCCAGCCTGCGGATGCCGCAATAGCACGTCCATCGACTTCTCAATAAAACCCGGCAGCACATAGTCGTCAGAAGAGCACACAAACAAATAAGCCGCCGAGGCCCGTGCCAACCCGATGCGCACGCTTTCGTTCGGGCCGCGGTTCTGCTCGTTGTGGATGACTTTCAGCACCGGATCGTTACGGGCAATCTCTGCCAAGATGGCCGGCGTCTCATCGGGCGAATTGTCATTGACCACAATCACTTCGGCCGGGCGCACCGATTGGCTCAACAGCGCCGTCAATGCCCGCGGCAGAAACTGCGCGTGGTTGTACGTGGGCATGATGACCGAAAGGTCGGCGGTGGCCGGCATAATATCGTTCTCGATTAGGACTCGACTGGCGTGATGTTGCGATCGGTTTTCAACGCTAGCTTTCAATCATCGCCCGACCGGGACGAGCCCGGATCGTGGCGGCGCGTTTCGAATCAAATTACCGTTTCGTTGTTCAAATCCATTAGGGAATGCTCTCCGTCGCGTTTCGCAAACTGCCAGTCGACGCCGCGCCGCGCGGAGCGCCACAAAATGAGTTCACGCGGCGGAGCGATTGGCATCGCTGAGCCGCGTTTGCATGGTCTTAATGTTCGAATACACCGGGTCGGTCAGCGCGCCGGGCACTTTGCCGGCCCGAAACGCGGCCAACAGGTCGCGCACGGCGTCTTGTACCGTCCGCCGGGGCGTCCAACCGAGCTGCCGCTTGATCTTCTCCGACGAAATATGGTACGAGCGCAAATCGTTCGTCGGCGAAGTGACGATCCGCACGTCGTCGCCCACCTCGTGCCGCACCGCGTCGGCAATTTCGTTGATCGAAAGATTTTGCCAGCCGGCGTTGAACACCTGGCCATCGATCTGCTCGCTGGGCCATTCGAGGGCCGACACATACAGATCGGTCATGTCGTCGATGTGCAAATTGGGCCGCCGTTGCGTGCCGCCGAACACTGTGATCTCACGCTTGTGAAACGCCAGGTTGGTCAGAATGTTGACCGACAGATCGAGCCGCAGCCGCGGCGAATAGCCGCACACCGTGGCGGGCCGCAACGTGAGCGTGGTGAAGCCTGGCACGCGCTCGCCCGCCAGCACCTCTTCGCACTGCGCCTTATATTTCGAGTAATCCGTCAACGGGCGCAGCGGCAGGTCTTCGGTGACGTTTTCTT
Source organism: Pirellulales bacterium (assembly GCA_036379195.1). GTDB lineage: Bacteria > Planctomycetota > Planctomycetia > Pirellulales > JAICIG01 > JAICLL01. Next base: position 606 of record DASVHB010000333.1, on the reverse strand, counting down.
CTTCCTTAATGCCGTACACGCTGGAAGACGAGGCATAAATAAACCTCCGCACGCCGTGCCGTTTGGCCAGCCGCACCAGGGGCAGGAAGGCGTCGTAATTGATCGAGCGGCCCAATGCCGGATCGAGCTCAAAGCTGGGATCGTTCGAGATGCAGGCCAGGTGGATCACGGCGTCGCAGCCGGCCAGCGCGGCATCGAGTGTGGCGCGATCGCGCAGATCGCCCTTGATTTGCGTGAGCCGCGGATGATCGCCGACGGCATCCAGTACGTGGTCACCAAAGTAATAAGCGTCGAGCACCGTCACCGCGTGCCCGGCGGCTAGCAGTTTAGGCGTCAAGACCGCCCCGACATATCCGGCCCCGCCGGTAACTAGTACGTTCCAAGTCTCCGCCATGCTGTCTCCCTCACTCGTTTCTTACATTTTGCATTTTTACTTTTGCATTTTGCATTTTGACTTCATGTCGCGGAGACAATTCAGTTCGACACCCACGCCGCCATCGGAAGTCAAAACGCAAAACCGGGCAACGTCCATGCGCGACCCCAACCCCCCACCCCCAACCCCTAACCCCTGCCTACGACGCCAGCCGCAGCGTCGCCGCGCCGCCC
>DASVHB010000332.1:0-6517 GCA_036379195.1 Pirellulales bacterium | reverse complement strand
GGTGCTGATGACGGCGTCTCCGATGCTCGCCAGGGTCACGTGCAACTGGGCCCGCTGCTGTTCGATGAAGCGGGCGCTTTCTTCGGCCACGCGGCGCGCGGTGGCTTCCTCGACCAGGCGACGGGCATTCTCCTCGGCCTCCTTCCGCTCGGTCATGTCGCGGGTGATCTTCGAAAAGCCCAGCAGGGTCCCGCCTTGGTCGCGCAGCGCCGTGATAATGACGTTGGCCCAGAACTTTGAGCCGTCTTTACGGATTCGCCAGCCTTCGTCCTCGAACCGGCCTTCCGCCGCCGCAACTTTGAGCTCGTGGGCGGGCCACCCCCGGTCGACCGCGTCCTGGCTGTAAAACTTCGAGAAATGCTGGCCGATGATGTCCTTCGCCGTGTACTGCTTGATGCGTTGGGCGCCGGTATTCCACGAAACGATATAACCCTCCGGATCGAGCATGAAGATGGCATAGTCTTTGGCTTCTTCGACCAACAGCCGGAAACGCTCTTCGCTGCGCCGCAGTTGCTCTGCCTCGCGCTTGGCCCGCTGCTGCTCTTCAAACAGAGCGACGAATCCACGTACTTTTGCCCGCAGAACGGCGGGCGTCAGCGGCCTGGTGCAAAGATCGACCGCGCCGAGCGCGTACGCCTGTTCGATTTGCGCTGGGGTGATGTCGTCGGCTGCGATGAAAATAAGCGGCGTCGATCGGGCCCGCGCGTCGGCCCGGATGCGCTCGGCCATGTCAAACCCACCGTGACCGCTCATGCCGAGATCGACCAGGATGACCGCGAAGTCTTGGGCATTCATCCGTTCACAGGTTTCCGCGCCCGAATGGGCTTCGACGAGCTGATATTCGGGCGAATCGAGGATGGCGCGCAGGGAGGCGGTTTCCGACGAGGCGCCCTCGACCAGCAAAATGCTCGGCTTCGGCGCCGGCGGTTGGCTGCTCGAGTTTTTGCGAGGTTGCGTAGAATCTGCCATCGACAGTCTAGTGCTTTGGACGACCAGCGATTGGGGAAACGCTCGGCGTGGCCAGATCGCGCAAGGAAGCACGTGCTGAAGCGCGCGCCGCAGGTTCGCGAGCCTGAGATACGCCTTGCCCGCGGCGATGCGCCCACCGGGCCAAGCCACGCACCGGCGGCGCACCCTAGTCAGCCGCCACAATCGAGAGCGGCTTCGAGACGGCTCGGCCCCCAAGAGGCGACTGAGCGTAACGCATTTTAATGACTCGCCCAGAGCGTCGCCAGACTGTTGCGACTGTTGGGACGCTTGGGTTGTCAATGAAATGGTGGTTGGTGCCGGTTGTAGGAAGAGCTCTGAGTAATCCGGGTACGCAAAGTGAGACCACGTCAACCTTAACGATTCGTGAGGTTGCCGCCAAAGGACGATGGTGCGAAGAGGGGCGGGGTTGTTTGCATCGCCATCCACCATCTCGGCGAGAGGAGCCTATGCGGCCGCATTTGAAGCTCATCACCACGCGATTTCTATTGCCGACGGCGATGGTCGTCGGCAACGTCGTCTCGGCGGCGGCGCAATGGCCCACCTCGCCGGCGCCGCAGGGCGTGCCACCCGGTGGTATGACTTTTAACGATCCGGCGACGGCGCCTCCGCCCCCACCCCCAACGAGCACGCTTGGAACCCGCTTATCGCCGGGGCCCCAAGGGTTCTCGCCCTTCCCTGGCGCGGGTTGGACGTCGCCCGACGGTTCGGTCTTTGGCGGGGCCGATTATCTGCTGCTGCGCACCCATTTCAGCCAGGCCATCGCCTACGTTTCGGCAACCGATTCGCTAGTCAACGGTTTGCCGCATGAGTCGGTGCAAGCGCGCGAAATCAACTTTCCCTATAGCTCGGGCTTCCGGACGTATCTGGGATACAATTTCACACCAACCTCGGCGGTGCAGTTCACTTATTTTCATTTCAACAACAGCGCGTCGATCGCCGCCACTCCGGCGTCGCCGAACCAGTTCTTCATCGATGCTTACACCGACCGGGCCAATTTTGGTCAGTCGATGCTCTCGAATTCGTCGATCAACCTGAACGCGTTTGATCTCGATTACGTCGGCCGATACACCCTGGCCGGAGGTCGCCTGAACCTGCGGCCAGCGGCCGGAGCGCGCTGGGCCACGATTCGCCAGCACAATGACAACTCGGTCATCGACCCCACGAGCGGAACGATCGGCGTGGGGACGTTCAATTCGCACTTTACCGGATTTGGGCCGCACTTCTCGCTACTGGGCCAAGCGCGTCACCGGCCCGACAGCCCATTTTCGCTGGTGGCGCGGGGCGCGACGTCGCTGCTGGTCGGGGGCTTTAACAATACTTCCGGCGCCCTGTTTACGGGCGTACAAGGGGCCGATCAATCGGCGCATCGCACGTTGACCGTGCCCGTGCTCGAAGCCGAATTGGGCGCGGCCTGGCAGCCGACGCCCGATTTGATGTTCTCCGCGGGCTGGCTGTGGCAAGCCTGGTTCGATCTGGGCGTGTCGGGCGGCACCAACTATAGCGGCCATTTCGCCGAGATGGACACCGCCAGCATCATGGCCTTCGACGGTCTCTTCTTGCGCGGATTGTGGCGGTACTAGCTCACGCTGGCGGCCCCGAGGGCCGGGACTACCGGCGCGGCGGCGTCTGCTCTAAAATCCTACTCTTTGCGTGCCTCAGAATAACGAAGCAATCCCAGCGTTCGACCGTGGCCAAAGCGACCTACAAAGACGCGGGCGTCGATCTCGACGTCTATCGCGAAAGCATGGCCCGGCTGCCGCGGTTGCTCAAGCGGACACATAGCCCGCGAGTGTTGCCGCTAGAGGGAGGCTTTGCCGGGCTGTTTCAGCTCGACTTTGCCAGCCCGCTGTTTGCCCGCCATTATGCCGATCCCGTGCTCGTCTCTTGCACCGACGGCGTGGGCACAAAGCTCAAGGTCGCCCAACGGGTGGGCGTACACAACACCGTGGGCATTGACCTGGTGGCGATGAGCGTCAACGACGCCCTGTGTTGCGGGGCCGAGCCGCTGTTTTTTCTCGACTATGTGGCGATGTCGCACGACGACCCAATCCTGTTGGAACAAATCGTCGAGGGCATTTCGGCCGGCTGCGTCGAAAGCGATTGCGCGCTGCTGGGCGGCGAGACGGCCATCATGCCCGATCTGTATGCCCGCGGCGACTACGATCTGGCCGGCTTCTGCGTGGGCGTGGTCGAGCGGCGGCGGGTGATCGACGGGCGCGCGATCATGGCCGGCGATGTGATCCTGGGCGTGGCCTCCAGCGGGCTGCATTCCAATGGCTACAGCCTGGCCCGCAAAGTGGTGTTCGACATCGCCGGCTTGTCGGCAGATGCGTTTGTCGCTGAGTTGGGCCGCACCGCGGGGCAAGAGCTGCTGACGCCGACGCGGATCTACGTGCGCGCTTTGCGGCGCGTGCAAAGCACGTACAAGGTGAAGGGCGTGGTCCACGGCATCGCCCACATCACCGGCGGCGGACTGCACGAAAACCTGGAGCGAATTCTGCCCGACGGCGTTGAGGCGGTCATCGAGCGCGGCAGTTGGCGCGTGCCGCCGGTCTTCGGCTGGCTGAAACGTCTCGGCGAGATCGACGACGCGGAGATGGATCGCGTGTTCAACATGGGCCTTGGGCTGGTGTTGATCGTCAGTCCTTATTACGCCGACAGCATCCGCCACCAACTGGCCGACTGCGGGCTAGACTCCTGGCAGATCGGGCAGGTGGCTAGCGGCCCGCGCCGGGTCCGCTGGTCCTGAGCTGCCTTCGTCGCGGCTAGTCGCCGTAGCCGCGGGGATGCGCCGAGTGCCAACGCCAGGCCGTCGACACGATGGCATCGAGTTCCACGTACTTCGGCCGCCAATCGAGCTCGGCTTGGGCGCGGCGGGCATCGGCCACCAACTCGGGCGGATCGCCAGGGCGGCGGGCTCCGACCTCGATGGGAATGGGCCGTCCGGTCACCCGCCGGCAGGCCTCGATCACTTCGCGCACGCTGTGCCCCCGGCCCGTGCCCAAATTGAGCCGCAAGCCCCGGCCCGGCGTCAGTCGATCGAGCGCTTGCACGTGGGCGGCGCCAAGATCGTCGACGTGAACGTAGTCGCGAATGCAGGTGCCGTCGGGCGTGGGATAATCATCGCCAAACACGGTGATCTTCTCGCGCTGGCCCAGGGCCACCTGCAACACGATCGGTATCAGGTGCGACTCGGGCGTATGGTCTTCGCCCAGGTCGCCGTGCGGGCTGGCGCCGGCGGCGTTGAAGTATCGCAGGGCGGCGTAGGCCAGCCCGTAGGCGTGGGCATAGTCGGCCAACGCTTGCTCGACCACGAGTTTGGTGAATCCGTAGGGGTTGATGGGCCGCTGCGGCTCGTCTTCGCTGATGGGCGTGTTTTGCGGCGCGCCGTAGGTGGCCGTGGTGCTTGAGAACACGATCTTGCCGACGCTGGCCGAGCGCATGGCTTCGAGCAGCGACAAGCTGCCGCCGACGTTGTTCTGATAATACTTGGCCGGATCGGCGACCGACTCGCCCACCAAGGCGAAGGCGGCGAAGTGCATGACGGCGTCGATTTTGTGTTCGGTTAGCGCCGCGATCAGCCGCGGGCGATCGGTCAGATCGCCGACCATCAGCCGCTCGGCCGGCGCCGCCGAGCGATGCCCGGCCGAGAGATTGTCGTAAACCCAGGCCCGGTGCCCGGCCAGGTCGAGAAGTCTGACCGCGTGACTGCCGATATATCCGGCGCCACCGGTGACGAGGATGTTCAAGTCCCACTCCTTTCAAGATTCATCAGGCGCGCGACGTAAAGCCGCCCACGCCATTTTGCATTTTTACTTTTGCATTTTGACTTATCCCGAGTTTACTCAAGCCTGACATCGGCGTCAGCCGATGAACGGTAATTGGTGAAGACACGATTGCCTAACTTCGGTGACACGCATGCCAAACACCAAAGCGACCCCCGCGAAGCCCGCCGAGCATCCCTGGGTCGTCGCTTTTGCCGATTACTTGCGTAGCGAATGCCATCTGGCCGACAACACGGTGCTCGCTTATCGGCGCGATTTGAAACGGTTTTACGACTGGCTGGGCGACCGCAAAATACCGGCCCTGGGCATCCAGCAATTGGCCGACTACGCCGGCTGGCTGCACGGCAAGGGATTGGCGCCCGCCAGCCTGGGCCGGCACCTGGTGTCGCTCAAGCTGTTCTTTCGCTACTTGCAGCTCGAAGGAGTGCTGAAAGAAAACCTGGTCGAGCTGCTCGGCAGCCAGAAGCTTTGGCAGCGGGTGCCCACGGTGCTGCCCGCGGAGATGGTCGAAGGGCTGCTGGCCGCGCCTCGCCGGAGCGAACCTTGCTGGCGGCGCGACCGCGCCATGCTCGAGCTGCTCTATGCCACCGGCTGCCGAGCGTCGGAGCTGTCGCACCTCAAGCTGCGCGACGTGCATCTGGATGATGGTTATTGCCTTTGCCACGGCAAGGGCGACAAGCAGCGGCTTGTGCCTTTGGGCAAGCGAGCGGCGGACGCCGTGCGAGAATATCTGGAGCACGAGCGGCCGCTGTTGGCCGGGCTGCAACCCACGCCGCCCGAGTGGCTGCTGCTCTCGCGGCGAGGCCGGCGGCTGCGGCGCGAACGCCTCTGGGAGCTGATCAAGCAATACGCCCAGCGGGCCGGCGCGCCCGAGGAAATCAGTCCGCACACCCTGCGGCACAGTTTTGCGACCCACCTGCTGGCGGGCGGCGCCGATTTGCGGCAAGTGCAAGAGATGCTCGGGCACGCCAGCATCGCCACCACGCAGATTTACACGCACGTCGATCACGCCCGGCTCAAGGCCATCCACCGCAAGTTTCATCCGCGGGCCTGACATCGAAATAGCCGTGCGAGCCATCGTCGCCTTTCGCTCCGCGAAAGTAGCGCTACTTTCGCGGAGCGAAAGGCGACAATGGCGCCGCGACGTGGCGGTACTTAGGAAATCCGCAGCACGCGGCAGGTTTCCTCGTAGCTCGCTTCCAGGTCGAGCGACACTGTCTGGGTTTCCGACAGCCACACCGGAAGCGATGGCAACGGCTGGCCGATCTCCAGCGGACGGAAGTAGCTGTCCACCTTCGACTGCCGGCGATCGGCACGTTTCCGGCAAGTCACCGCGTAGGTCGCAGCAAGCGGACCAGGCGCCGGATCGGAATGCCCGAGCACTGCCAGCAGCTCGGCGTGTAAGTTGAATTGGCGGATGGTGACCAGATCGATGATCGATACGCACACGTCTTGTCGCAACAAGTTGCAGCACTTGGCGACGAACAAGTGCCGGCTGTCGGGCCGGTCTTTGTTCGCTGGGCTGACGATTTCCACCGCTGCGACCAGGCGGCGCTCGCGTTCCATGTCAAAGATGAGAACCTCGTAAGCGTATTGTTCGGGGAACTCGGCGTCGATCGTGAGCGTCGGTGCGGGCGACGCTTCAAACGAGGTTGCCACGCCGCCGGTTGCGATCGGCGCGGAACCAGGGATGGGCGTGCGCTCGGCGTCTCGCTCGAACGTAGTGACGTCGATCTCGTAAT
>DASVHB010000331.1:0-11565 GCA_036379195.1 Pirellulales bacterium | reverse complement strand
GGACGACGTCGGATAAAAATGCGCGGCCAAAGCGGGACTCGTCGGCGTGGGACATTCGGGCAAAGCAATCCGCCGCGGCGGGCATTTGAGCGAATCGCCCGCTTCTTCGGCCACGCGGGCCACCACCTCGGCGGCAAATCCGGCGTGCCGCCAACTGGTGTCGGCCACGATCAACCGGCCCGTTCGCCGCACCGACTCGATGATGGTCTCTTCGTCGAACGGGCGCAGCGTGCGCGGGTCGATCACTTCGGCATCGATGCCTTCGGCGGCCAGCGTCTCGGCGGCGCGGTGCGCTTCGAGCGCCATATGCGAAATGGCCACAATCGTCACATCGCTGCCCGAACGCAGCACGCGCGCTTGCCCCAGCGGCACGCGGTACATGCCCTCGGGCACCGGGCCGCTGATATTGTGCAGCCAACGATGCTCGACGAAAATCACCGGGTTATCGTCTTCGACCGACGAGATGAGCAGCCCCTTGGCGTCTTGCGGCGTGCTGGGCATCACCACTCTCAAGCCAGGCACGTGGGCGAACCAGGCGTGCAGGCTTTGCGAATGCTGCGGGCCTTGGCCCCAGCCCCGCCCGACCAGCAGGCGAATGACCAATGGCGCCGCGGTCCGCCCGCCAAACATGTAATGCCACTTGGCCGCCTGGTTGACGATTTGCTCCATCGCCAGCAGCGCGAAGTCGATGCGCTGGTGGACCATGATCGGCCGCATGCCGCCCAGCGCTGAACCGAGCACCACGCCCGCCATGCCATTTTCGGCGCACGGCATATCCATCACACGGCGGCTGCCGTATTTCCGCTCCAAGCCCGTCGTCGTGCCGAACACTCCCTTGGGGTCGGTCGCGCCCAGACCGATGACATAAACCGAATCATCGGCAGCCATGCACAAGTCGGTGGCTTCGTGGATGGCCTGGTGGTATTTCAGCTCGCGAGGCATGAAAAGAGGAAAGAGGAAAGTGGAAAGAGGAAAGTGAAAAGTGATGAGTGATGAGTTATGCGGCGCGGGAGCGTGAGACGGTTCGGCCAGTGTGCTTGGCGTAGACGCTCTGAAGCAACGAGCTCGGGTGCGGATAGGGGCTTTGCTTGGCGAATTGCACCGCCGCGGCAAACTCGGCGCGGATTTCGTCGCTCCAGGTGTCGAGCTCGGTTTGAGTGAATGAGCCGTCGTGGAGACCGCGCCGGCCCAAGCGGGCCAACGGGCAGAGCGATTGCCAATGCCGAAATTCTTCTTCGGTGCGATAGCCCAGCGTATTGTCGTAGTTGGGTCCGCAGTGCTCGCGCCAGCGATACGTTTTGAATTCGAGCAGGGCGGGTCCACGCCCCGCGCGGACATGCCGCAGGGCATCGTAGGTCAGCGAATGCACCTTCAAGGCGTCGTTGCCATCGCCTTGCCGGCTGGCGATGCCATGGCCTTCGGCCAGCCGATAGACCTCACGCCCGGCGGGCTGGCGGACCGACAGCGGAGAGTAGACCGAATACAGATTGTTTTCGCAGACGAACAGCACGGGCAATTGCTTGAGGGCTGCGAAGTTGAGCGCCTCGTGAAAGGCGCCTTCTTCGGTTGCTCCCTCGCCGAAGAACGCCACAACCACCTGGCGACTGTTCGCGCAATCCGCCGGGGCATCGTTGCGCCCAGCCCCGGCCGCCGAGGTGCTCGGGCGGCGCAGGTCGAGGCCGAAGGAGACCCCCACCGCGATCGGAATCGTGCTGCCGACGATCGGAGCCGAACCTAAAAAACCGGCGGCCAGGTCGATTAGGTGCATCGATCCGCCCATGCCGCTGGCGCAGCCGGTGGCTTTGCCGTGCATCTCGGCCAGCAGGGCCCGCAGATCGCCTCCCTTGGCCAGATAATGGCCGTGCGCGCGGTGAGTGCTCAGCACCAGGTCGTCGCGGCCGAGCAACTGGCACACGCCCGCACAAATCGCTTCCTGGCCGACGCACAGATGCACCGGGCAACGCATTTGCTGTTCCGCGTAGATCGCGGCAATGCCCTCTTCGACCAGGCGAATGCGAAGCATCGTCCGGTAAAGCTGCCGCGTCAGGTCTCTTTGCACTTGGGATCCATCCCTTCCGCTAGAAACGCCGTTGCGTGGCGTTGGTTAAGCTGCGCGGACTTTACCCCGCTCGGCGCGGACGTGTCAATTGCAGGTGGACCTCGCGGTTTAACTTCAAGGATTGTGCCGGAACTGACGATAACGACCGCGACGCTATCTACGGCAGCGGGGGCTGACGCTCGGCATGTGCTTGTTGGATGTTCCGGCTTATCGCGGTGTGGGCCTGTTTGACGGTTGGTGCGGGCTGCAGCTCGTTCCTGCCCGAAATCTCGCGCCAGCCCACCTTCCATAATCCCTTTCCCCAATTGCAGAAGGTGGCCATTGCCCCCTTCTTCAATCTGAGCACCGAACCGACCGTCGATGGCCGGCACGTGGCGCTGGCCTATTTCAGCGAGCTGCAAGTGATACCGGGCTTTGAAGTGATACCGATCGGCGTGGTCGAGAAGGCGCTCGAAGCCCACCAGATGACGCTCAACGGACCGGCCGAGGCCCGCAAGCTTGCCCAGATTCTCGATGTCGACGCGGTGGTCGTAGGCGCCGTCACCGATTATTCAGCGTACTATCCGCCGCGCATGGCGTTGCAGGTCGAGTGGTACGCGGCCAACCCGGGCTTTCATCCCATTCCGCCGGGCTACGGCCTGCCCTGGGGCACGCCGGCCGAAGACGAGATACCCGGCACGCTGATCTTCGAGGCCGAAATGGCGCTGGCCCGGGCGCAGATGAAAACGCAAACGCCGCAATATACCAAGCCGCTGCATCTGGCCCCGCCCATGCAGCACGAACAAGACGAACTGGAAGGCTTGCCCGACGACCCCATGCAGCCCGACGACGGGGGCGAGCTGGTCTCGCGTCAAGAACCGCTGCCGCCGGGTACGCCGATGGGGCCGGGTGCGGCGGCCTCGGTGGTCGGCGCGGTTTCGCCAGGCGTTGCGGCCCCCGTGGGCTTGCCGCCCGATTGGCCCGACGCGCGCGGTTTCCATCCGCAGCCGCCGTCGCCGGTGCCGGCGCCGTTGCGTGAATCGACCGAGCCGGTTTTGCGGCATACGCGGACTTATAACGGCAACGACCCCGACTTGACCACCGCACTAGCCAGCTATTTTTACTTCCGCGACGACGCGCGGTATGGCGGCTGGCAATCGTATTTGCAGCGGAGCGACGATTTCATCCGCTTCTGCTGCCACATGCACATCACCGAGATGCTGACTGCCCGCGGCGGGGCCGGCAAAACGCGAGTAGTGTGGCGCTGGCCGATTCGCCGATAAGACGTTTGAGCGCCGTGGAAATCCTAGATCGTTCGTGGCAAGGAGGAGCGAGCCGTGTCATCGCAGGACATCAACGTATTGGCCCTGGTCAAGGGCGCGGAACGCTACGTCTTTTTGTACGACGACGCCAGCCGGGCCGAAACCTTGCGCGTGTTGGGCCGCTACGCCTCGAACCCCGAGCTGAGCTTCACCTGGTACGACGCCGCGGTGCTCAGCCAGAAAATCCGCCAGGAAGCGCCCAAGCAGACGGCCGCCGCGCCCTCGCGCCGCTTCAATGTGCCGCTGCCGACCGACTCGGATGAGATCCTTTAGCGGTTTTCGACCTACAAAAGTAATTGCTTTCTGACGTCTGTAGGGAACGCCCTCCGTGGCGTTCCGCGAAGGGCGGCGCGAGGCCGGATCGCAGTTCCCGGAACGCCACGCAGGGCGTTTCCTACAGAGCCGGTCGCGGAATGTGAACCGATAGGCCCCATCAGCCTCAATCCATGCAGACCGCCGTTGCCCGGTTTTTGCAGTACCTGCGCGTCGAACGCAACGCCTCGCCGCTGACCATCAAAAGCTACCGCGAAGACCTCGAAGCGTTGTCGGGCTTTTTGCAAGAGCGTCACGGCGCCGAGATGTCGCCCGGCGACATCACCACGCTCGACCTCCGCGGCTACGTCTCGTCGATCACCGAGCAGAATTACGCCAAGACGACGGTTGCTCGACGATTGGCGTCGATGCGCAGCTTTTTTCGTTTCGGTCAGCGCGAGGGCTGGACCACGGCCAATCCGGCCAAGCCGCTGCGCAACCCTCGCAAGAGCCGCTCGCTGCCGCATTTTTTGTCGTCGGCTGATCTGGACCGGCTGCTTTCGACCCCGCCCGCCGACAAGCCGATGGGCCTGCGCGATCGCGCGATTCTCGAAGTGCTCTATTCAGCCGGCTTGCGCGTGAGCGAGTTGGTGGGCCTGAACGATGGCGACGTCGATTTCCAGGCGGGCGTGGTTCGTGTGCGCGGCAAGGGCAAAAAAGAGCGGCTGGCGCCGATCGGCTCGTATGCGGTCAAGGCGTTGCGTCTGTGGCTGGGAGCGCGGCGGCTGAGCGGTAAAGAACCCAGCGGGCCGCTGGCGCCGGTGTTTGTGAACAAGTCGGGTCGGCGGCTCACCACGCGCAGCGTCGGTCGCATGCTGGAAAAACATCTGGCGGCGGCCGGCCTCGATCGCCGCACGACTCCGCACACCCTGCGGCACAGCTTCGCCACCCACCTGCTCGACAGCGGCGCCGACATTCGCAGCGTGCAAGAGCTGCTCGGCCACAAAAGCCTGGTGACCACGCAGATCTATACCCATCTGAGCACGGCCAACCTGCGGGCAGTGTATGAGAAGGCGCATCCGCGGGCGAAATAAAACACCGACGGATTAGTTTTCGATTTTGAATTTTTCGATTTGCGCCACTGGTTTGGGCAATATACAATATGTAGTGATGCGACGCCGCCCAGCCATTACGATTTTTCATTGCTTCCAAGTCGCCGGCGGCATTCGTCGAGGATGTCGGCGGTGCGGCTGGCGCCGATGCGGGTGACGCCTAAGGCGCGCACGGCCAAGAGCTGATCGAAGGTGCGTACGCCGCCCGCCGCCTTCACGCGCACACGGGGCGGCGAATGCGCCCGCATCAGCCGCAGGTCGTCGTGCGTGGCCCCCGACGTGCCGTAGCCGGTCGAAGTCTTGACGAATTCGGCCCCCACCTCGCCGCAAATCTGGCACAGACGAATCTTGTGCTGATCGTTCAGATAGCAGTTTTCAAAAATCACCTTGACCAGCTTGCCCCGCTCGTGCGCCGCGTCGGCGACGGCGCGAATGTCGTCCGTCACGTATTGCCAGTCTCCACTGAGCGCCTTGCCGATATTGATCACCATGTCCAGTTCGGTGGCGCCTAAATCGAGCATCTCTTCGGCCTCGCGTCGCTTGAGCGACGTGGTCTGCGCGCCATGCGGAAAACCGATGGTCGTGCTCGGCTCGACGGTGCTGCCCGCCAATAGCTCGACGCACCGCGCTAGCCAGTAAGGCTTGATGCACACGCTGGCCACATCATAGTGGCGGGCCAACCGGCAGCCGGTCTCCAATGCCTCGTCGGTGAGTGTGGGATCGAGCAGCGAATGGTCGATCAGCTTGGCAATTTGCTCGTAGGTAAAGTCCATGAATGAAGTCCTGAAGGGTAGTTATGGTTCGGCTGCTTCGTCTTCAACGTCTTCGCCGTAACCGGGCGGAAAAATGGCGTCGTCGGCTAGCGTGGGGTCACGGCCCACGTCATCGAGCTGCGCCGACAAATCGAACTGCGATAGCCAGAATTCGACTTCGCCGACGTCGGCCGGCAGGCCAGGCTTGGCGGGCGGCGGTGGGGCCGGCCGTTGCCGGCGCCGGCGAAGCGTGTCAGTGTACCATTGATCGCTGTCGAGCGCCGTGGCCCGCCGTCGCCGGGCGGCGCGCTGCAAGCGATGATCGCCCGAGACCACAATTAGCCGCCGCGGGGCGCTGTCGGCGCGGATCAGTTCTTCGATCAACTCGTCGGCGTCTGCATAACCGGCGGCGAACCTCACGGTAATGCCCCGATGCACCAGGGTGTGCGGTAAGCCATGCGGGGCGTCGCGCGCGTCGAACACCACGGTGGCACTCTGCCGCTCGTGCTCATCGAGCGATTCGGCCACAAAGTTTAACAACGCCAACCGCGACCGCTCGAGCCCGCCCGGCCCGATGCCCCGGCCGATCAGGCCCGCCGCGTGCATCAAGTTGTAGCCGTCGATGAGCAGATGCATCTCTCAGGCCTCCGCCGCGCCATTATGCTACGAGCGCACGATCCACGAAAACAGCCGCACCACCAGCACGATCACCGCCGCGCCGGCCACGTCGAGCATCAGGCCATAGCGCACCATCCGTGGCAGCGGAATATAGCCCGAACCGTACACGATAGCGTTGCACGGCGTCGAGACCGGCAGCATAAATCCCAGGCTGGCGGCAAAGGCGGCGCCCAGCGCCGGTTCGAGCGGATCGGCGCCGACGGCGCGTGCGATGTCGATCGCCACAGGCACTACAATGATCGCGCTGGCGGTGTTGCTGGTCAACTCCGAGACCAGCACGGCCACCACGGTGGCGGCAACGAGCAGTCCCAGGCCGCTGGTCGAGGGGAGCAGCCCGGCCAGGTTTTGCCCCAGCGCCGCGGCCAGGCCCGTCTTGTCAGAGAGGACCCCCAGCGCGAAGCCGCCGCCATACAACAGCACCACGCCCCAGTCGATCTCCGCCGCTTCACGCCAGGTGAGCGCCTTGCGGCCGCCGCCGCCGGGCAGAACGAACAGCAGCGCCGCGCACAAGAGCGCCACCACCGCTTCCTGAAAAACATCGCGGATCGAACGATAAAGCTCGCTCGCCTCACCGGCGCACAAGGCCACCACGCCGGGCACGATCCACAACACCACCGTCAACGCAAACACCAGGCACGTCGAGCGTTGGCCGGCGGTCCACGGTCCCAACTGCCGCCGCTCGTGCGCCAGCCGCGCGTGCTCGCCAGGCACCGCACCGCGTCCCGCCGGGCAAAGCCAGTTCAGATAGACAAACAAGTAGCAAAACAAGCAGCTCACGATCGGCACGCCCAGGCACATCCATTTCAAAAACGGGATGTCGATGCCCAGCGAATCGCGGATTTTGCCGAGGCCAATCAGGTTGGGCGGTGTGCCCACCGGCGTGGCCAGCCCGCCGATCGACGCCGCAAACGACGTCATCAGCATCAGCCCGGTGGCGTAGCGGCGGCTGACCGGCTGGCCCGCGGCGTCGCCATCGAGCAGATAGCCAAGAATCGACATGCCGATGGCGAACATCATGGCCGTGGTGGCGGTGTTCGAAATCCAGGCCGATAGCGAGGCCGTCACCGCGCCGAAGGCGAACAAGATGCGCGTGGGGCTGCCGCCAACCCAACTGAGCGAGAGAACGCCATAGGCCAGGCGGCGGTCGAGACCGTGCAGAAAAATGGCCCTGGCCAGCATGAACGACCCGATGAAAAGAAACATGATCGGGTCGGCGAACGGTGCGAACACCTCTTTGGCCGGGGCCACGCGCAGCACCACACACAGCGACGCGCCCACCAGCGCGGCCACCGGCATAGCCACCGCCTCAGTCAGCCAGAGGACAACCACCGCCGCCATCACCGCGGCCAGCCGATGGGCCTCGGGCCGCAGCGAGGGAAAGTCGGCCGCCAGCAGGCCCGCGAACGCCGCGGGGGCCAGCACGACGCCCAAGCGCACGCGCCAGCGCTCGAACCGCTGCTCCAGCGGACTGAGTTGCTCGACTTCGATGCTCAAGTCGCCGCTCACTCAGACTTCAGCGTCACGAGCTTGTCTTCGGGAAACGTGGTCAGCTCCAGGTCTTTGAAATGAATTTCCTGCGGCACGTTATTCGAGTGAAGCTGCAGGCCGATCGGGCCATCGTAGAGCGCGTCTTTCTTGGGGTCGGCCCAGTCAACCACCTGGCTGCCATTGACGGCCACGCGAATGCGATTGCCTTGCGCGAGAATCTCCAGCTTGTTCCAGTCGTGCTGCTTGCCGACTTTTTTGGCCGGGCCGCCATCGACGGGCAGTCCGCCGCGGCCATACAAGTCGTACATGCCCCAACCGCTGGGAAACATCACCAGGTGCCCGGCGAACGTGTATTTGTCTTTTTGCTCCGGCGCGACTCGGCCCCAAAAGGCGATACCCGAGTGCATCTCCGACTCGACCAGCTTGACCGTGGCCAGCAGCCGAAAGTCGGTAAACTTTTGTTCGGTGAGCAGGTAAGTGCTCACGGGAATCGGGTCGGTGTTGCGGGCCACGATCACGCCGTCTTGCACACTCCACAAGTGGTCGTGCCCGACCCAGCCGGTCAGGTCCTTGCCGTTGAAAAGCTGAATGGTTTCCGACTTGCCCTTACGCGGTGGCACAATCTCCGTGTCGGCGGCTATCGCCGTGACGGCCAGCACGAGAAGTTGGGCGAGTGAGCAGAGATAAATCATTGTGCGTTGCATGGTGGGTTTCTCCGGGCGGGACAGTGGATTAGCCATTACCATAATCCACGCGGGCCGAATGTCCACGGGGGCGGAACCTTAGCGCACAGAAACGCCCCCCGCCTTCGATTTCGCCACCCGATGCTGATTCTCTAAAGCGGACAGGTCGGGGGCAACGGCTGCGCGGAAGGGAGTGTCGTGCATGACGATCCTCATGCGGTGAAAGGAGAAGGGACGCCGCGCTGGCGCAGGCCAGCGATCTACGGCGACCGCTCAGTATCGCGGCCGGATGACGCCGCGCCAAGCATTTTGCGCGAGAAAGGTGATCGCGGCCAGCCACCACGGGCCGGGGCTACCATCCTGCGGCCATCGTGACCGGCCACAAGGGCCGGGGCTACCGTGAAAAAGGGCCGCTAGTCCATATCGCTCGCTCGGGCGCGGGCCGAACCGATGCGTCCCTCGTGCTTGCCGTCAAATTTGATACGGCCGCGCAGCTTCATCGTGTAGCGGCGTTCGGTGCAGGCGCCCGACCATTTCTCCAGCGCCTGACAGGTATAGCGGCAAAACTCGGCGGCGTCTTCCTGATTGCCGAACTCGAATTTTTCGATCACCACCGCGCTCTGATCGTCTTTCAGGTCGGCCGCCGGCCGTGCGTCGAGCAGCTTGCCGCGCAGCCGCCGCGCCCAACTGCAAAAAGTCTCGGCGTGTTGCGGCACCATGGCCTGTGGATAGCTGAGCTGCACCGTCCATTCTTCACGGCGATGCGCGGCATCGACGAGACCGCCGCCCGCGAGGTCCCCCGTCTGGTCGTCCCAAGATTCGCCCATCACGCGCTCGGTCAAACCAATCCTTTGCGAACCGCCCAGACGGCGGCTTGGGTGCGGTCGGTGGCGTCGATCTTCCGCAACAAATGCTGGACGTGTTCTTTGACGGTTTCGACGCTGATGGAAAGCGAACGGCCAATCTCTTTGTTGCTCAGCCCCAGGGCCAAGTGACGCAGCACCTGGGTCTCGCGCTGAGTGAGCGAAAGTTGGGGATCGGCTTGCTTTTCGCGGGCAGCCATCGTGCCGGCCACGCGCTGCATTTCGCCAAAATCGGAGGGCGCCGTCCCCGCCGCCACCGCCCGGATCGCCCCCAGCAATTGCTCGCGCGTCGAGCCTTTCAACACATAGTCGCTGGCGCCCAAGGCGTTGGCGCGGGCGATATAGGTGGGGTTGTCATAAGTCGAGAGCATCACAATCCGGCAACTAGGCAGCGACTGCCGCAATTCTTCCAGTGCGGCCAGGCCATCGCCCTCGCTCATCCGAATGTCGAGCAGCACCACATCGGGCTTGTGCTTCTTGGCCAATCGCACGGCCTCGGGACCGCTGGATGCCAGCCCGACGATTTCCAGGTCGGTGCCTTCTAAAAGGCTGACCAGACCGGTCCGCACCACCTCGTGGTCGTCGACCACCAATAGTCGAGTGCCCATGTCTTACTATGCCCTCCCGGTATCGTCTCCGCCAAGATCGCCGTTTTGCCCACGACACACACGGTGCGCGTGCAGGTTCCCGCGGCGGCAAAGCGGCTCGCGGGTTAGAAGGCTATTCTAACCTTCCCTCGAACGGCGGGCAATCGTTATCTCCGTCAGGGTCGTTCTGCTCGGCAAAGCCGGCAGTGTATTCCATCGACCGCGTTGACCCACGCCCCCCCGTAACCTAAATACTTTCGACCGCCAGCGAGTGTCTTTTTTAGCCAGGTTTGCGGAATGAAACGCCCCGCCATTTTGCTGATCGACGACGATCGTCACCTGCTTGAATCGATGGGCGATTGGCTCCGCGAGCAAGGCTACCAGCTCGATACGGCGGGGTCGTGCGCCGGTGCGATCGCGGCCATCGACAAGAAAGCCTACGACCTGGCGCTGGTCGACATCCGCCTGGGCGACGGCGATGGCTTCGATGTGCTGGCACATTGCCGCCACACACGTCCGCAAACCACGGTCATTCTGATCACCGGATACGGCACGGTGGAAACGGCGGTCGAGGCGATTCGCGCCGGGGCGTTCGACTTGCTCACCAAGCCTTTGATCGACGAAGAGCTGGAAATGTCGATCCAGCGCGCCTTGAACCAGCGGCGCGTGCTCGAAGAGAACAAGCAACTCAAGGCCCAGCTCGACCAGCGCTTCGGCATGGACAACATCATCGGTCACGACGTGCGGATGCGCCGCGTGTTCGACGTGATCGACAGCGTAGCCGACACGCGCGCCACCGTGCTGATCACCGGCGAAAGCGGCACCGGCAAATCGCTCATCGCCCGTGCCATTCATCGCCGCAGCAGCCGGCGCGATAAACCGTTTGTCGAGGTGGCCTGCGGCGCTTTGCCCGAAACACTGCTGGAAAGCGAGCTTTTCGGCCACGTGGCGGGTTCGTTTACCGGCGCCAACTACGATAAAGTCGGCAAATTCATGCAGGCCGACGAGGGAACGATCTTTTTAGACGAGATCGGCACGGCCAGCCCCGGCATGCAGGTGAAGCTGCTGCGGGTGTTGCAAGAGCTGCAGTTCGAGCAAGTGGGCGGCGGTAAGACGTTCGAGGTCGACACGCGCGTCATTCTGGCGACCAACGAGAATTTGGAACAATTGGTGGCGCAGGGACGGTTTCGGCAAGACCTGTACTACCGCGTCAATGTCATCAACGTCGAATTGCCGAGCCTCCGCGACCGCACTTCGGACATTCCCACGCTGGCTCAGCACTTTCTGGAAGACGTGCGCGGCGAGTCGGGCAAGCCGGTGCGGGGCTTTTCCGACGAGGCGCTTTCCGCCTTGGAACGCTACCGCTGGCCAGGCAACGTGCGCGAGCTGCAAAACGTGGTCGAGCGGGCCGTGCTGCTTGGCAAAGGCGAGGTGATCGGTCTGGCCGATTTGCCGCCGAGCTTGCTGGCCTCGCGGCCGCTCAGTCTCGAACCGGTCGGCACGCGCACCCTCAAACAGGCCCTCGAGGGGCCTGAGCGGCAAATCATTCTCGAAGTCTTGCAGGGTAACGGCTGGAACCGCAACGCCACCGCCGACTCGCTGGGCATCAATCGCACCACGCTCTACAAAAAGATGAAGCGGCTGGGGCTTGAAGAATACGAGCGGCAGCGGCTGGTCGCCGGCTCCGACACATCGCACCGGTAAGGCTGCCCACGAATGTCTGACTGTCCTTGACGCATTCACGTCGTTGATGGCGTCTGTAGGGAACGGACTCCGTGCCGTTCCGTGAA
>DASVHB010000330.1:0-3612 GCA_036379195.1 Pirellulales bacterium | reverse complement strand
GGCCTGCTCGCAATGTCGCGAACGAGCGGCGGCCTATCTGGCCATCGCGCGCGAGTTGGCGCGGGCGCCGTGGCCGGCGGCTCCCGAAGACCTCGCCCCGCGCGTGCTG
The DNA here is from genome assembly GCA_036379195.1 of Pirellulales bacterium. Lineage (GTDB taxonomy): Bacteria > Planctomycetota > Planctomycetia > Pirellulales > JAICIG01 > JAICLL01. Next base: position 3,503 of record DASVHB010000330.1, on the reverse strand, counting down.
GCCGAGTTGCAAGATCCCGCAATCGTGCCGCTGGCGCGCCGCCGCCGCCGTCGCCCGTCGCTGGCGTTGGCCGCGGCGGCGCTGCTGATCGCGGTAGTCGGCGGCTGGGCGCTGAACCGCGGCGGATTCTTCGGCCAAGAAACCCGCCGCCAGATGGCAGGCCGAAGCGACGAGGCCAAGAGTCCGGTGCGCGCGGCGGTGCGAAAGCAAAGGGCGCAAACACCGCCGCAGGTGGCTCGTTCGTCGCAGCGCAGCCGGCCCTCGCGGCAGCCAAAGAACACCATCGCACCGGCATTACCCGACGCCGAAAGCCTGCCTGCCGCCGAATGGGCGCAGCAGGTGGCCGACGGTTTTCAGCCGGTCACCCGGCCGACGCTGGGCGCGGCCGCCGGCTTTTTGCAGGTCTGGGGTGTGGGCCAAAAACGGCCGCCGTCCGGCCAAGGGCCTCGTTCATGAGGGGCCGGGTACAGCAATGCGCGTTTCGAGAAATGTTGATGGGTGGTGACAAACCAAATCCGCAAGATGCGAACACGCCTGTAGGGAACGCCCTCCGTGGCGTTCCGTCGAGGGGCTTTGCGACGTCGATTCGTAAATCGCGGAACGCCACAGAGGGCGTTCCCTACAGATGCCACAGCATCGCGTGGCAAGCCTGCGTTGCACTCTCGGCGTTTTTCGCCGTCCTTGCGCACCCAGGCGTGGCCATTACTTCGGTCACGACATCCGCGGCCGAAACACCGCAACCCGCCGCCGCGAACGTCGAGCTTTCCCGCTTCGTCTCGCGCGATGTCGGCCTCTGCCTCGAAGTTCGTGATTTGGAAGCGCACGCGAGTCGTTTCATCGAAAGCGAGCTTTTTCGGCGGTTCCAGGCTTTTCCGCCTTTCGCGGCGTTACTCGCCCAGCAGCGCCCGCAGTGGTCGGCCATCGCCAGCGAGGTCGAGCGGCGCACCGGCGCGACGGCCGGTCGGCTTTATGCCGGGCTGTTGGGTCGCCAGGTGCTTTTCGCGGTCTGGCCGCCGGGCGAGGGACGCTCGCCCAAGGGAGACGCGCTGTTGTTGATCGAAGCCGCCGACCGCGAGCTGCTGGACCAATCGCTGCGCCGCCTGGTCGAGGCCCGCCGCGCGGCGAGTCGCTGGCACGGGCGGCGGACGATCGAAGCCGCCGGCCAGACCTTTTCCGTCGAGGTCATCGCCCGAGATGACGAACCGACCGATGTCTATCTGGCCATCGATGGCGAGCTCGGCGTCATGGCCACCAGCGAGTCGCTGGTGCGCGGCGCGATCGAGCGCCGTGCGGCCGCACAAGCTGAGACCGATTCGCTGGCCACGCTGCCCGCCTATGCGGCCGCCATCGAACGGCTGTCGGCCGATTGCCTGGCACGGGCGTTCATCAACCCGCGCGCCTGGGATGCGGCCTTGCTGGCAGATTTGCACAACAAGCCGCCGCGGAGCGATGAGGCCCGCACCCAGCAAGTGGTCGTCGATGCCTGGCGGACCACCGAGTATGTAGTGGGCGGAATCGAACTGACCCCGCGCCTGGCCTGCGAGCTTGCCTGGCAATGGGATGCCAACGCCCTGCCGCAGCCGCTGCGTGAGGTAGCCGCCGGCCTGGCCGGCCGGGCGCAGTTGGTCGATCGTCTTCCCGCCGACGCCTGGCTTGCCGTCGCCGGGCGGATCGATGTTGCACGTATCGCGCGGCATTTGATCGCGCAAGAATGGCGAGCGAGTCATCGGCCAGAAAACATCAAGCCCGAAACGATTCTTGCCTGGACCTTGTCCGCCGGGCTAGGACCCAATTTTTGCGCCTATTGCCGCTCGCCCTCAAACCATCTGGCCGGGCCCGGCCCGTCCGTTGCCGATGATTCCCGGCCATTGGTAGATCACGCCGGCGTCGAAGCCGTGGCGGCTGTGCAAACCAGGCCGCTGGAGCCTGTTGATTCGTCGCCGCCCTTGGCCGAAACCGCCGCGCCACTGCTGCACGCGCTTCTCTCCGCCTCGGTCGAGGCCGCCAACGCCAATGACCCGGCGGGGCAAGCCAAAATCGAAACCATCACCAGTCAGAACATTTCGGTGACGGCAGTCTCGGGCCTGAAAGTCGGCGTTCGGCCACTGGCGTTCGCCTACGCCGTGGACCGTGACGTTCTCTGGCTCGGAACCACGCCCGACGCGGTGCGGCATTCCGTCGGTGCCGTACCGGACGAATCGCTTTGGGCAACTGCCGAGATTCGCCGGCAGTTTGGTTCGCTGATCGACGAGCCAACCGACGTGTTTTATGTCGATCTCTCACGTTGGCGCGGAATTTTGGCCGCCGGGCCCGACGCCGCAAGCTTTCTGTGGCAGGGCAAATCGCTCGACGCCGCGGCCCGGCGGAAGCAATATCAAACGTTGGTTGCGTTGTCCCGCCTCGCCGATCGCCTGCTCGCAGCCGCCCAGATCGACGACGCCGGCGTTTCGCTGTCGCTCAGCTTCATGGCGGGCGATCCATAGAATGAATCTCGGCCAGGAATCACGTCAGTGGAATCGAAAAGGCATCGTCAATCTGACGAAGCTCGTGCCGGTGGCGGGCGGAATCGCGGCACGTTTGACCTCGTGGCCTGCCAGACGGTTGGGAGAATTGCCAAAAAAATATTCCAGCCAGCGCCAACGAGGTGATGCCCGGACGCATCAGCGAGCCGAAGCCCACACTAGCCCGAAGCGCGAGCGAGGAAGCACCGGCGTCCGCGCGACGCCCGGAGGCAACGTCGCTCACCAAATCGGGTGGCAGGAAGCTGAAATACCGGCAAAGGAATCGACGAGCTCGGGCCAGCGATATCGGCTCCGGCGCCACCGCGGCCTGGTGGACGATGCGATTGCGATATTGGCGAACTCGGTGAGCATCTGCCAGCCGGTCATTTGGCATCTTGGTTCGCGCCGCAAACGCATCGCACAAATCCGCAACCTTTGGTTCTGTCGTTCGCTTTTCGACCTCGGCCCATGCTTCCCGCAGACCGCTTTCGAAGACAGCGAACAGACGAACGAGATAGGTGGCTTCACGACTCGCCTTCACGTGATCGGCATCGCGATGCTCTAACCCTCGGGCGGCCAACGACGACGGGTCGCTCTGCAACCGCTCATTCAGCAATTCGATCGCGTACGCCGCGGCGTCGCTTTCACGCTCGACAGCCCGCATCCACTCGATCCATTGGTCGCGCCGCCTCATGGCATCGTCGCCAACTCCGCGCAGACCTTACCAAACGATTCGTCCGACCAGCCGAGCTCTCGTGGGTTGCCGCCGCCGAGGAGAAACCGCCAGCCCCCATCGATTTTTACCAACGGCACGGCATCATACGACGGGATCACACAGAAGTCGATTCTGCCCGCGGCGCCGACCACGCATTTGGCGATGGGATCGAGCAGGAAACGGGCTTCGGGCGCATGGATCAGGAGCCGAGGCGCTTCGTAGGTGCCAATCACTTCCTCCGTGATCTTTTTGGTATCGAGCTTTGTACTCCATCCGCGCGCCGCAGC
>DASVHB010000329.1:0-5891 GCA_036379195.1 Pirellulales bacterium | reverse complement strand
AACGAGCCGCATTGCCTGGTCGAAGGCGTGCGGCGTGTCGTCGACCGCGAGGTGCAACTGCGATTTCACCGGGTTGTGGCCCGGCGGGCAACCAAAACCGACGGGAAGTGAATTCCTTTTAACCCAGTTCGCGAGGGACTGACTCATGCCGTATTTTCAAAACATCCTGGTGGGCGTCGATCTGTTGCAATCCGATCAAGCGGGCTCGGCGACTTTCTCGCCGCCGGTTGAAGAAGCGATCAAGCATGGTCTGTGGCTGGCCGAAAAGACCTCGGCGGCGATCACGTTTTTCTCGGCGGTTGAGGTGCCGCAAGACGATCGCTATTCGCAGCAGCCCGATGAAGTGTCGCTGGCCGAGCGCATCGAGCAAGCCGGTCGGACGGCCCTGGAGCACCTGGTCGAGCGTGCCGGCGCGCGGGGCGTGCGCGCGAGCTTACAATTGGCCCGCGGCGAAGGTTGGATTGAGATCACCCGCGCCGTGCTGCGGCATCAGCACGACCTGGTGATTGTCGGCACCCGAAACTTAGGCACGGTGCAGCGGTTTCTGTTTGGCAGCACGGCCATGAAGCTGTTGCACAATTGTTCCTGCCCGGTGTGGATCACGCGACCCGAGACGCGACCCATGCCGACGAATTTGCTGGTGGCCAGCGATTTCAGCGCCGTCAGCGACGAGGCGTTGCGGCTGGCATTGGCCATTGCCGCGCTGACCGGCGCCCGCCTTCACTTGTTGCACGCCGTCGATTATCCGCTCGATCGGCTCTGGAGCACGGGCTTGCTCGACAGCAGCACGCGCACCTATCACGATCAGGTGCGCTCGGACGCCCGCCAGGCGCTGGAAGAACAGTTGTCGCGGGTTTCGGGCGGCACGGCCGCTGCCGGCGTCGAGATTCACGTCGTCGAGGGCCTCAGCATTGCCGACACTGCCATCTTGGAATTCGTCGAACGGAACCACATCGATCTATTGCTGATGGGCACGATGGCCCGCGGCGGCCTGCCGGGCGTGTTCATCGGCAACACGGCCGAGCGGCTGGTCACCCACGTGCAATGCTCGCTGCTGGCGGTCAAGCCGGTCGATTTTCACTGCCCGATCCGGGCGTAGAACGGCCCGTAGGATGACCTTCCTAGGTCGTCCATGTCAGGCTGGAAAGCCTGACCTACGTGACGATCGGCAGTTCGTACTGGGCACGGCGCGGCGAAGCGGGTGTGGCGAGTTTGCGATTGCTTTCTCGCACAGTCGCCGCGAGTTGCTCTTCGCTCACGCGACGCGGGCCGACCACGGTGAGCCAGGCCGTTTTGACGAATCCGCCCAGCGAACCGAAGGTTTCGCGCACCGCCGTCGGTTCGTATCCGCAATGCACCATGCAATCGCGGCACTTGGGGTTGCCGCTGCCGCGGCCATACGCCGACCAGTCGGTGGTATCTAAAAGCTCTTGAAACGTCGCGGCGTAGCCCTCGCCCAGCAGATAACAGGGCTTCTGCCAGCCAAACAGGTTGTAGGTGGGATTGCCCCAGGGCGTGCACTCCAAGTCGAATTGCCCTTTCAAAAATTCTAAAAACAACGGCGACTGATTGAACCGCCATCGCCGCTTGGGGTTCGACAGCAAGCGAAAGAACAGCCGCCGTGTCTGCTCGTTCTTTAAAAAGTGCTGCTGGTCGGGGGCTTTTTCGTAGCTGTAGCCCGGCGAGATCATCATGCCTTCGACGCCCAGGTCCATCAACGTGTCGAAGAACTCGCGCAGCCGCTCGGGATCGGCGTCGTCGAACAGCGTGCTGTTGGTGGTCACGCGAAAGCCCGCCGCGATGGCGGTCTCGATCGCCTTGACCGCCACATCGTACACACCCTCGCGACACACCGCCCGATCGTGCTCCTGGCGTGGGCCGTCCAAATGCACCGAGAAAGACAGATACTTCGACGGCTGAAACCGCGGCAGGCACTCTTCGAGCTTCAGCGCGTTGGTGCAGAGATAAAGGTATTTCTTTCGTTCGACCAGTCCCGCCACGATCTCGGGCATCTGTGGGTGCAGCAGCGGCTCGCCACCGGGAATCGAAACCATCGGCGCGCCGCACTCGTCGACCGCGCGAAAACACGCTTCGGGCGAAAGATGCCGCCGCAGCACCTCGGCCGGAAACTGGATCTTGCCACAACCCGCGCAGGCCAGATTGCAACGGAAGAGCGGTTCGAGCATCAGGACTAGCGGATAACGCTCCACACCGCGCCATTTCTGGCGCAGCACGTAGCTGGCCACAGTCCACATTTGCGAGAGAGGTACAGCCATGAGTAGCGATGTTCCAGTCCTTGGGCGATATTCATTCAGTACCGTACCAAACACCAGCATTTTCTCAAATGCCGGACTGGATCGCGAAGCGACGAAAGCAGTATTCCGTGGCAAATTGGCGCGGTACACTTGATTGTGACCGTGCAAATTGACAATACCACAATGCCCCAGAGGACCAAGTTCATGACAAAGGTATTGCGCGGCGTCGTACATGGACGGACCATTGAGCTCGAGGCCGAGACTGGCCTGGAAGACGGCCGGGCGGTGGAAGTCGTCTTACGCGCAAAGGAGCTGCCGGGCCCGCCTCCTGGCTGGAAGCCCGGCGGCACCGAAACCGCCGCCGGGATGATGGCTTCCGATTGGACCGATGAGGACGACCGAGTTTTCGAAGAGATCTATCGGGACCGCAAGAAGGACTTTCGTCGCGAACTTCCCTAATGAGCTTTCTTCTTGACACCAATCATCTCTCGGCTCATCTGCGGCGGCCGTCGGGATTGATGCATCGCTTCGTTCAGCACTCAGGGCGGCTATACACCACGGGGATCGCGCTGGCGGAACTCTACGTATGGGCGTACGGAAGGCCCGATTCGTCGAAAGCGCTAGCGTCGATTGACAAGATGTTGTTTCACGAAGTGAGCGTAATCGATTACGACAACGACTGTGCAAATAAATTCGGGTACATCCGCGTCGAACTTCGGCGGCAAGGTATCGAGATTCCTTCTCTTGATCTGCTTATCGCGTCGGTGGCTTTGGTCTACGACCTGACCTTGGTCACCCACAATACGGTCGATTTTCAACGCATTGCCGGCTTGCGGCTCGATGACTGGTTGGGCTAATTGCCCTTATTCGTGGCCGAAATTGTTTCTTTCCTCCCACTCCTCGGTGTCCCAGCCCGAAAGGTCGCGCACCGCACAGACGCGCGACCAGATTTTGTCAGACATCGCGTTTTTCCAAACGCCCCCAAGTAGCGACCTAAAATGCGGATTTCTGGCCGACTCCTGCTCAACTCTCGCAATAATCGCGTCTCCATGCTCGACGAGCAGATCCTCAAGTGGTCCTGCCGAGAGCGTCTCTTGCACGGCGACGCTGTCGTCCGCGGCTAGAATCTCTAAGATGAGCTCCCAACACGAGTCGGGCTCTTCGCGCGTCAGATCATAAATCCGATCAAGGGCGTGAAATGTCGCATCGTCCAGGGGTGCGGAATGCCCCGAATGCTGGTACGCAATCCAAGCGTCGCGTAGGGTCGCAAGTTCATCGTTCATGGTTCCAAGCGGTTGCCTTTGGCGAACGGGAATCTCCGCCACGGAGTGTCGGAGCTACTTCGATGAGCGTGCCAGCGCCAGCAACGGGAAATAGATCCGATACAGATGATACCGCAAGTAAAAAACTCGCGGGAAGCCGGTGCCCGTGAACTCGGGCTCGTCCCAATCGCCGTCGGGCCGTTGCCGCTCGATCAACCAGCCGATGCCACGCTGCGTGGCGGGATGGTCGCGCAAGCCCGCCGACAACAGGCCCAGCACCGCCCAGGCGGTTTGTGAAGGCGTCGGATTTCCCTGTCCGCGCAAGCTGGGGTTGGTGTAGGTTTCGGGCGTTTCGCCCCATCCGCCCGACGGTTGCTGATAGACCAGCAGCCACTGGGCGGCGGCCACCATCATCGGGTCGTCGCGCGGAACTGCCACGGCGGCCAGCCCGGCCAACACCTGCCAGGTGCCATAGATATAGTTGACGCCCCAGCGGCCGAACCAACTGCCGTCGGCCTCTTGAGTTCGCCGCAGATAGTCGATGGCGCGATCGACCGCCGCATCGCCCTGGCGGCGGCCCAAGCAACCGAGCGCTTCGAGCACCCGCCCGGCCAGGTCGGGCGTGCTGGGATCGATCATCGCGTTGTGATCGGCAAACGGCACGTGGCAGAGAAACTCGGCGTCGTTATCGCGGTCGAACGCGCCCCAGCCGCCGTCGCGGTTTTGCATCGCCAGCATCCACCGCTCGGCCAGCGCGATCGCGGCCGTCATGCGGGTCCACGTTTGACCGCGATCGCTCGGCGGAGCCGAGGCGATGAACTGCTCGGCCAGGGCCATCACCACCATCGCGGTGTCGTCCAAATCGGGATAAAACGCGTTGGCGTGCTCGAAGCACCAGCCGCCCGGCTCGGCTGCCACGCGCCGCGACCAATCGCCGCGCTGTTCGATTTGCCGGTCCAACAGCCACTCGACCGCGCGAATGGCGCCGGTCGATGGGCTGCCCGCCGCCGCCAACGCTCGCAACGCGATGGCCGTGTCCCACACTGGCGAACGGCAAGGCTGCAACCGCAACGCGTCGTCTTCTTCGATGGTCAGCTTCCGCAATTCGTCGAGGCAATAGCGCACTTCGGGAGCGTCTTCGGCATATCCCAGGCAGCGCAGGGCCACCACGCTCCAAATGATCGGCGGGAAGATGGCGCCTAGCCCGTCACTCGCCGCGAAGCGCTCGATCATCCAGCGCCGCGCGGTCTCGACCGCCCGCCGCCGCAGCGGCAGCAGCCGGTGCCGCTGGCACCATTTGGCCGCGGCATCGACGCCGCGGAAGAAGCGGTCCCAACTGAGGATCCCCGTGCCGCCCTTCAGCCCCGGGCAGCGCAGCGGCGGCCAGTCGGACGGCGCCCGCAGAAACAGCTCGCGGATGCCCAGCGACGGATCGACCGCGCGCACCGGCTGCACCGCCGACATAATCGACAGCGGCACCAGCATGGTGCGGCTCCATGAGCTGATCGAATAAAGATTGACCGGAAACCAATCGGGCAGCAGCAAGAATTCAGCCGGCACGGCCGGACACTGCTCGTAGGGAATCTGCCCCAATAGCGCCAAATAAAACCGCGTAAAGCTGTTCACCGCGTCGGCGCCGCCGTGTGCCAAAATCGCCCGCCGCGCGCGCTGCATCTCGGGCGAGCTGGCCGCATGGCCCGTCAGCTTGAGCGCGAAGTAGCCCTTCACACTGGCGCTGACATCGACGTCGCCGCCCGGATAGATGGCCCAGCCGCCACCGGGCAATTGCTGCCGCAACAAATAGCGGGCCGCTAGCCGCGCCTCGCGCGATTCGTGCCGCCCCAAAAACGCCAGCAGCAGAATAAATTCGCTCTCCAGAATCGAATCGCCTTCGAGCTCGCCTTCCCAATAGCCGTCGGCATGTTGCGCGTCGAGCAACCAGCCGCGGGCGCGCGCGATGGCCTCGCTAATGACATCGTCTCGACCTGTGGAGGCGTCACGGCCCGCCAAGGGTAAGGCAGCCAGGCCGGCATGCCCGATCGCCAAGCTCTGCACAGTTGGGCTCCATTCCATCCGCACAATGTTTTCCAATCGCCACCGCGGATTTCCGATCGGCCACCGCGGGCGATGGTGCGACAAGAGCTTAGGACATGCGCCGCGGCCTCACAAGGTCAGTCGAACCGAATCGCGGTTCTTACTCGATCCGCTCGTTACCGCCCGCGTTGACTTGGGTGATGGGCGGCACGGTCAGGTCGGCGGCCAAAGCGGCGGGGCTGGCCACCGGGTAGACCTGCTGATTCGGGATCATCTCCAGTTGCAGCGGCGCGCGGAAGACGCCTTGGCGAACAAGCGCATCGAACCATTCGGGCGTAAT
>DASVHB010000328.1:0-10278 GCA_036379195.1 Pirellulales bacterium | reverse complement strand
TAACGCCGCTGCCACCTCGGGCGACAGTTCAGCCGGATGATTGGCATGGACCACCATGATAAGCGTCAGCCGCGTGCCGCGCAGCCAGGCGAGCAAGTCGTCGCAGACTCGTTCGGGCAAGACTATCGGCAGCCGGCTGTGGATGCGCAAACGCCGAACGTGGCCGATGGTTGCCAGCCGCTCGGTAAGCCGGCCCAGCGATTCGTCGCGGAGCGTGAGCGGATCGCCGCCGCTGAGAATCACCTCGTCGATCGACTCGTCGGCCTCGATCCGCTCCAGGGCCGGCTGCCACTCGGCCAGCGAACGCGGAGCTTCGTCATAGGGAAAGTGCCGGCGAAAGCAGTAGCGGCAATGAATGGCGCAGGCCCCGGTCAGCACCAGCAACGCCCGACCGGCGTATTTGTGCAGCAGGCCGGGCGAGCGCCTGGCCGGGCCATCGCCCACCGGGTCGGCGGTGAAGCCCGGCGTGTCTCGCAACTCCTCGGCCAGCGGCAGCACTTGCCTAAGCAGCGGGTCGCCCGGGTCGCCTCGCCGCATCAGGTCGATATACCCCCTTGGCGCAAAGACCGGAAAGCCACGAGCGGCCCGGCTCGCAGCCGCCTCGTACCGGGGCGGCAATTCTAAGATGCGGCACAGTTCCAGCGGATCGCGGACGGCCTCCTTCAGCAACCGCTGCCAGCGCGGGGGCGACGCCAGGCGAATTTCTGGGCGGACAGACCCGCCCCCGTTTGCTATAATCGCCGATTCGTTCATTTTGCAGACTTGGCTTGCCTGACAGGAAACCGATTCGTGGCCAGTTATACCACTAACGAATTCAAAAAGGGATTGAAGGTGCAGATCGAGGGCGATCCGTACCTGATGATCGAGTGTAACTTTGTGAAGCCCGGCAAGGGCAACGCGCTCTACAAGTGCAAGTTGCGCAACCTGCTGCGAAACACCGTGCTGGAGCGCACCTACAAAGGGGGCGATTCGCTCGACGCCGCCGACGTGGCGGAAATCGCCGCTCAATATCTGTATCGCCAGGGCGAGTCGTTCGTGTTCATGGACAACGCCAGCTACGAGCAATACGAGCTGTCGGGCGACCAGGTCGACGACGCCTGGAAATACATCAAAGAGGGCATGGTGTGCAACATGGTGCTGTTTAACAACAACCCCATCTCGGTAACGCCGCCCAACCATGTGGTATTGCGCATCGAGTATTGCGAGCCGGCGGTGCGCGGCAACACGGCCACCAATCTCACCAAGCCCGTCAAGATGGAGACGGGCGCCGAGATGGTCTGCCCGGCATTTGTCGATATTGGCGATCTGATCAAGATCGACACGCGGACGGGTGAATATATTGAACGAGCGAAGGAATAGGGAACAGGGGACACTGAAAAAGGGCCCGGGTTGGGAGTCAGGGCCCAGTGGCTGGGGCAGAGCCTTGGCGATGCCCCGGTGCGGAATTTTGGATTTTGGAATTTCGATTTCACCCCGTTGCTGGGACAGAGCCTTGGCGATGCCCCCGTGGCGCGCCGACAATGGACCAGCGTTAATCGTGGGATGACCTTCCTAGGTCGTCCAGCACCGGACGGGACGACCGAGAAGGTCATCCTTCCGATACGAAACGGAATGCATTCCGTTCTACGATGGCATCTCGTTCCGCTGACGATTTTCGCCCGACCGCCTCTTGGCCCTCGCTGCGACTGCGAGACGCGCTGCTTCGCAAAACGCGGGCGTTCTTTCATGAGCGGGCATTCATCGAGGTCGAGACGCCGCTGCTCTCGGCCGATGTGGTCGTCGACCTGCACTTGGAGCCGTTCGCGGTCGATGTGCCTTGCGGCTCGCGCGGTTCGCGGCGGATGTGGCTGCAAACCTCGCCCGAGTTCGCCATGAAGCGGCTGATGGCGGCTGGCGGAGACGCAATCTTTCAAATCACGCACGCCTTCCGTCAGGAGGAACAAGGCCGGCTGCACAATCCTGAGTTCACGCTGGTCGAATGGTATCGCCGTGGCGACGGGCTGACCGAAGGTATGCAATTGCTGAGCGATTTGGGAAATGCGTTGCTCGATCGCGGCCCGGCGGAGACGATCAGTTACCAAGCAGCTTTCGAGCGGCATGCGGGCGTCGATCCGCACATGACGCCGGTATCCGCACTGGCCGACGCCGCAAAGCACCACGGCTTGGCCCCGCCCGCCAGCCTGGCGGCGGAAGATCGCGATGGCTGGCTCGATCTGCTCTTGGTCGAACTGGTCGAGCCACACCTTGGCCGCGATCGCCCGGCGATTCTCTACGATTATCCAGCCAGCCAGGCGGCGCTGGCCCAGGTGCGGCCGGGTCCGCCGGCGGTCGCCGAGCGATTTGAGCTGTACATCGACGGCATCGAGCTGGCCAACGGCTATCACGAGCTATTGGATGCCGCGGTGCTTATCGAGCGCAATCGGCTGAATAATCAGGCGCGCAAAGCCGCCGGCAAGCCGGAGTTGCCCGAAGACAGCCGCCTGCTGGCGGCCATGCGCACGGGCTTGCCCGACTGCACCGGCGTGGCGCTCGGATTCGATCGCGTAGTGATGCTCGCCGCCAGAGCGCCCACGCTGGAAGATGTGCTGACGTTTCCGTTCGACCGTGCGTAAAAGAACCTGTCGCTGCTCAGCAGATCCGCGCGTGTCGATTGTACCGGATAAGCCGAGCGCGCCGGCCGACAAGAAATTCGCCACATTACTCTGACCTAGAGTTGCGGTGACGACCCATCACGCCGGGACAGTACCGATGACTTGCGAACAATTGGCTCGCCGCCTCGAACACCTTCAGCCTCACTCGTCGCCGCGCGATGTCGCTCGGCTATGCTTGCTGCTTACGAACCTGATCGACGATCTCGACAGCATGGACGATGATGGCCTGATCGAAGCCTGGCAGCAGGCCGGACTGAAGCTGCAAGTGGCCACCGACCAGCACGCCGCCATGACGCTGGAGTTGGAGACGCTCGCCCGTTCCGATCCCGAAAAATTCTCGCCCGAGCAAATCTGGGTGCTGGTAAGGGCAATTAAAGTGCAAAGCCAGATTCTTTCGCTCTATGTTGGGCACACGCCACTGGATGTCTGAGTACGGTACGAACTCTGCAAGGCATTGCCAACCGTCCGGTCGAGCTTTAGACTTTGCAAGCGTGTCCGCCGGGCAGTTGGTTAGGAATTGCGATGTGCGAATCGGGTTTTCCCGAGTCACTTCATGAATAGCGAGGAGAATTCGGCTAGCGGCGACGCACCACGCGTTGACGAGAAAACAACTGCCGGTGCATCGTCCAACCCGCATACCCGCGCAGCGCTTCAACCGCAGCCGCCCGTTGATGACGGCGACCAGGCCCACCCTTTCTCAGAAAAGGAGTTGGGCGGCGGCGACCTGAGCGAGCCGGGCGTGGTCACCGGGTTGGGCGGACCCGATGCCGATCAGCCCAGCCTGGCCGAGCGCGTCAAAACCGTGCTCGTGGGTAAGCCGCGCGACTTGCGCGACGAGGCGGTTTTCAAGCACGTCTCGCTGGTGGCGTTTTTGGCCTGGGTGGGATTGGGCGCCGACGGACTTTCGTCGTCGTGCTACGGTCCCTCGGAAGCGTACCACAACCTGCAAGGCCACTATCACCTGGCGGTGTTTCTGGCGCTGGCCACCATCCTGACCGTCGTGGTCATCTCGCGCTGCTACAGCCATATCATCGAGGCGTTTCCCAGCGGCGGCGGCGGATACCTCGTCGCCTCGAAATTGTTGGGGCGGCCGGCAGGCGTTGTGTCCGGCTCGGCGCTGCTGGTTGATTATGTGCTGACGATCACCACGTCGATCGCCGCGGCTGGCGACGCGCTGTACGGGCTGCTGGGACCCTACGTCGCGCAGTTGGTCGAGTTCCTGCACCGTTACCCGTATTTTTCGTGGCTGCCAGGACCGAACGACCGGCTGCTCAAACTGTATTGCGAGCTGTTGGCGATCATTGTGCTGATTGTGCTCAACCTGCGCGGCGTGCGTGAATCGGTCACGATGCTGCTGCCGGTGTTTTTACTGTTTTTGATCACGCATTTTCTGCTGATCAGCGGTTCGGTATTGCTGCACCTGGGCGCCGCCGGCGAAGTGTTTGCCGGTGTAGCGCACAACGTGAGCGCCGACTGGCAAAGCCCGTCGCTCGGCTCGGTGTGGATGGTGGCCTTGCTGCTACGGGCGTACTCGTTCGGCGCCGGCACCTACACGGGCATCGAAGCGGTGTCGAACAGCATGCCCGTCATGCGCGAGCCGCGGGTGGCCACCGCCAAGCGCACGATGATGTATATGGCCGGCTCGTTGGCGTTCACCGCCGGCGGGCTGATGCTGGCTTATCTGCTGTTGCAGATCAAGCCGGTGCCCGGAGACCCGCGCACGCTGAACCAGGTGCTTACCGAGCAATTCATCGGCGACATTGGCTTGGGCACGCACGGGCTGGGCGGCGTGTTTCTGTGGGCCACCATGCTCTCCGAGGGAGCGCTGCTGTTTGTCGCCGCGCAGGCCGGCTTTATCGACGGTCCGCGGGTGCTGGCCAACATGGCCTACGACTCGTTCATGCCGCATTGGTTCGCCAACCTTTCCGAGCGGCTGGCCACGCACAACGGCATCTTGCTGATGGGCCTGGCGGCCATCTCGGCGCTGCTCTACACCGGCGGCAACGTGACGGCGCTGTTGATTATGTATTCGATCAACGTGTTTCTCACGTTTTCGCTTTCGATGATCGGCATGTGCCGGCATTGGTGGCAGATGCGCGGAAAAAATCCGCTCTGGCGGCGGCGGCTGGGCCTGTTTGTATTCGGCGCGGCCATGTGTTTGACCATTCTGTGTGTTACGGTCTACGAAAAGTTTTCCGAGGGCGGTTACGTGACGCTCGCCGTAACGGGCCTGCTGGTGGCGGTTTGCTTTGGCAGCCGGCGCTATTATCGCGGCGTGGTGCGGCGGCTCAAACGGCTCGACGCCACGCTGGGCAACGTCACCACCACCGGCACGCCCAACCTGTCCGAACCCGATCCGAGCCAGCCGACCGCGGCGATCCTGGTCGGGGGTTACGGCGGCCTGGGCGTACACACCATGCTCAACGCCTTTCGCTTCGCCCCAGGCTACTTCAAAAACTTTGTGTTCTTGTCGGTCGGCGTCGTCGATTCCGGAAACTTCAAAGGCGCCAGCGCCGTCGAAGATTTGCAGCGGCACACGGCCACTTCGTTGGGGCACTACATCGACCTCTCGCAGCGGCTGGGTATGCCGGCCACCTCGTTCATGGCGACTGGCACCGACGCGGTCGACGAGTTGGAAAACCTTTGCTTGGAGATCGCCAAGCGGTTTCCCAAGGTGGTGTTTTTCGCCGGGCAGCTTGTGTTTCACCGCGATTCGTGGTGGCAGCGACTGTTTCACAACCAGACGGCGTACTCCTTGCAGCGCCGCTTGCAATGGGACGGCGTGCCGATGGTGATTCTGCCGACGCGGGTGCGGTGAGTGGCTGGTGGCTGGTGACTGGTGGCCGGTGACTGGTGGCCGGTGACTGGTGGCCGGGGCAGAGCCTTGGCGATGCCCCGGCAGTATCAAATGCGGGATTCGGAGTGCGGAATGCGGAGTGTACGAAAACAACGACCGACTGCTAACCACCAACATTTCGAAAACCGCCTGCCCGGAAACTAGGCAGGCAGCTTCCGCTAATCGCGCGACTCCGTTGCCGGTCGATGCCTTCTGTGGTGGTGCGTAGACTGCTTTGCCGGCAAGATAAGCGCGACCAGGATCGCGACGATGATGGCCACCGCGATCCATTCGTACCACTTCCATTCCGGAATGGGCCACCGCGACAGTTGCGTGAAGTTGGACGGCGCCTTGTACGGGTTCTCTTCCATCCCCGCATCATACCACGGCGTGAGGGAGGGATTCCGTTTGCACCACTGCAAGAAACGGGGTTCGGGTGTCTAGGGTAGCGCGATGCGGTGACGCTCCTCGCGGTCGAAGATCGAATATCGAACCGGGGCGTCGCCCAGGCTCTGCCCCAGCCACCGCGAATGGGACGTGCTACCGCGGCGCAGCAAGCGACTACGCGGCAGTCGCTTGCAAATACTCCGCCAGGGCTTCCTGCCAGGTAGGCATCGCGGGTCCGCCGAGCGCGTGGTATTTGCTGGTGTCGAGCACCGCGTACAAGGGCCGAGGCGCCGGAGCGCCATATTGGACGGTGGTGATCGGCTCCATCGGAACCTGGATGCCCGACTGGCGGAAGATCTCGCCGGCAAAGCCGTGCCAGGTGGTCGCGCCGCGGTTGACCACGTGATAGGCGCCGAAGTGCCCGGCTTCGAGCAGAAACAGAATCGCCTGGGCCACGTGCGGCACATAGCTGGGGGTGCATTGCTGATCGTCAACGATCCGCAGCGGCTTGCCCTCGCGCCCCAGACGCAGCATGGTGTCGACAAAATTGCTGGCACTGGTTTGCGGCCCGCGGCGGCCATACAGCCCGCAGGTGCGCACGATGATGTGTTTGGCCCAGCTTGCGGCTTGTGCTTCACCCTCCAGCTTGGTTTGGGCGTAAACGCTGAGCGGCCCCGGTGGATCATCTTCGCGGTAAGGCGTCCGGCGATTCAAGTCGCGTCCGAAAACGTAGTCGGTGCTGATCTGCACCAGGGGAACATCGAGCCGCCGGCAGGCTTCGGCCAGACTGCCCACGCCAGCGGCATTGATCTTTCGGCAACGATCGGCATCTTGCTCGGCGCGATCGACCAGCGTATAGGCGGCGGTGTTGATGACCGCGTCGGGCCGTAGATCGAGCAGCGTGCCGATCGTCTTGTCGGCGTCGGTCAGATCGAATTCCGGCACATCGAGCGGAATGGCCCGCTCGTCCAAGCGGCGACAAAGTTCGCCGCCCAATTGTCCGCCGGCGCCGGTAATCGCGAACTTCATTTTCGTTGTCTCACGAGTGAGAGAGGCATCGCGCCGCCACAGCACAGAGTTCTTATATCTAATCGGTTTTGACAATTCAAAATCGGCATGTTGACCAGCCGCCCTCGGATGGTTCGGTGATGCCGAGTAGGCCGGCGATGCACAGCCGAGGCGGCTGTGCCACATGCCTCATCGCGCAATTACCGGCTTTGCATGTCAAAACCGATCAGACGTTCGACGTAGGAATTACCGATCACCGCATCACTCCGCTACTTCGATCGTCAACGGCACGCTGGCCGCGGTCGCCTTCGAGCTGAGGGTGATGGGCACCGACCACACCGCGCTGCCGACTTTGCACAGCCCTTCGGCGCCCTCCTGGCAGTAATAATAGGTGAGCGTCAGATTGACGGTGTCCTTGCCCGACGTGCCATCGACCGGCAGCGGTACCTCGAAGCGGGCCGCCGGTTTTTTCAGCCGGGTTGATTTACCCAGCGCCGCCCGGCGCAGCGGACCTTTCGCCTCGACCGCCTCTACGCGGTAACTCATCGGCGCCCGCGGGTTGATTTTGTAGCCGTCGGGCAGTGTCAACTCGACCGCCAGACTGATAGCACCATCCTTAGGCTTAAGCTCTGTCGGCGGCACCTTAATGGCGTGACCCTCTGGCGGATCGGCCCTGGTTTGCTCGTCCACCGCGGCAGGCGGTCCGAGGCCTTCGATTGCCAACGTCTTCACGCGCTCGGGATCCGCCAGCTCGACGACGCGAATCCGATGGTTGTTGGTGTCGGCGACATAGAGTTTGCCGCCGGCCATGCTCAGTCCCGCTGGTTCATCGAACTGCGCCGGCTCGTCCGCATCGCCGGGTTTGCCAGTTCCCGCAATCGCCTTGCACGATTGATCGTCGGGGTCGATGACCTTGACCTTGTGGTTGTAGCTATCGGCCACGTAGATGCGGCCGTCGGCATAGGCCACGCCCAACGGATGTTGCAGCCGGACGCGCGAACCGCGGCCATCGACATCGCCGAATGTGAACAGCCGGCCTTGCCGCAATCGAGCTGTGCCGATGATCGTGTGTACGTCACCCTCGCCGTCGAGCGGCACGGCGCGAATCGAGCTGCCCTCACTGTCGGCCACAAAAAGCTGCTGGCCGTCGCTCGCCAAACCGCTGGGCTGGGCGAACGAGGCATATCCTTCCGCATAAGGCCCCGGCGAGAGCAGCGGGCCATCGACGATGTCTTCGCGGCCGTTGCCCGCGTAGGGGCCGATCTCGCTTTCGTCAAGCGACATCCGCCAGATCTGATGTGGGCCGGCCATCGCGATGTACAAATCGTCGCCGTGCAGGCAAAGATCCCAAGGACTATTGATCGCCGTTTCCCGCGGCTTGCCGACAAATCGTTCGGGCGGATTGCGCGGCAGGCCCTCGGGCGTGACATCGTCCTCAGCCATGCCGGGCCAGACAAACGACCGCCGCTGGCGGCCTGTGCCGGCGATGGTCGTCACTTGCTTTTTGGCGAGATCGACCTTCCGCAGCAAATGATTTTCGGTATCGGCCACATAGAGCGAGTCGCCGCGCAGGGCCATGCCCTGTGGATGGTTGAAGGTGGCCTTGTCATAACCGCCATCGTCGGCGCCCAGGGCGCCCGCGCCGATAATCTCCAGCAGCGTGCCATCGAGCCGGGCGATCACAATCCGATGATGGTTGCTGTCGGCAATGAACAGCCGGTCGCCGGCTTCGTCTGCCAGCAGTTTGCCTGGATAGCGCAATGGGGTTTGCTGGGCCTTCTCGGCCTCCAGGTCAAACCGTAGCGGCGTTTCGTCCAACACGCCCTTGCGGCGGTAATACGGCAGCCCGGTCCGCACCGCGGCGTCGAGCGTTTTGAACTCGACTTCGCCGCTACGGCCCCAGACCAGGTTGCCCTCGGGGTCGATCAGGTACACGGTCGGCCAGCTATTCACGCCGAATCGCTGCCAGATGGCGTGCCGCGAGTCATTCACCACGGGGTGCTCGATGTCGTAACGCTGGATGGCCTCGGCAATGTTCTTCGAGTCTTCCTCGTTCTCAAACTTGGCCGAATGCACGCCGATCACCACCAGTTGATTGGGATAAGCCCGCTCCAGCTTCTTCAGCTCGGGCAAAATGTGCATGCAGTTGATGCAGCAATACGTCCAGAAGTCGAGCACGACAAACTTGCCGCGGAGGCCCTTCAATTCCAGCGGGCCGGCGGTGTTGAGCCAGCCCCTGCCGCCCTCCAACTCGGGAGCGGGAATGCGGTGCTGGTAGGGAAATTCCATGTTTCCGTTTTCGGGCGGGTCTTGGGCGTCTTCGGCGGCATTCTCCTCGGCGGCCCGGGCGGTGGAAGGACCGCCCCGCTCGCCACAGCCGACCAGCGAAACCAGTGCCGCCAGCGCCGCAAACCGAAGGCCGATTGTTACCCGGTCGTTGCCGCTTTGCATCGTTGTGTTCCTCGGCGACTTAGTCGGAGCGTTTCTGTGGCAAATCCTGCCACAGCCAACCGCCCATCTTAGCGTACCGTATCAGCGCAGGGAAATCATGCGGCGGGGGCGAATCTCCGCTGGTCTCTCTGGCTTCACCAGCTTTCCACTAAAGAAAGCCGATGTTGAGTTTGCCAAGTGAGCGGCCGAAATTGGAGATACCGGGTGATGATCGCCTAACCGCACGCCTATGACCAAGTTGACATGGGTTTTGTGCGCGGTTTAATGTTCCGCTGAGGGCAGTGATGGCTACGGTGTCGCGAGCGGATCGTCTGGGAGGTGTGTTCGTGCTTCGCATCGTCTTGATTGCGGCGGTGGTGTTGTCGGGCGGGGCCGCCGCCCAGGCCCAGGAATGGGCTCGCAAAATGTTCGAGACCACCAGCCATGACTTTGGCACGGTGGCCCGCGGCGCCAAAGCCGAATTCCGCTTTAAGCTCTCCAATATCTATCTGGAAGAAGTGCATATTAAAGACGTTCGCTCGGGCTGCAAATGCACCATTCCCTCGATCGAGCGAGATACCTTGGCCACCTACGACGAAGGAGCGATTATCGCCACCTTCAACACGCGGGCGTTCATCGGGCAGCGCAAAGCCACCGTGACCGTCGTCTTTGACAAGCCCAACTACGCCGAGGTGCAGCTTCAGGTAACCGGATACATTCGCAGCGACATTGTTGTCGAACCGGGCGAAGTCGTTTTCGGCACCGTCGATGCCGGCGCTCCGGCTGAAAAAGTGCTCAAGATTTCCTACGATGGACGCCCGGATTGGGAAATCAGCGAGATCCGCAGTAGTTCGGAGTTTGTCGAGGCCGAAGCGGTCGAAACGCAGCACGATGGGGCCAAAATCGGCTACGACATGACGGTGCGGCTTTTGCCCGGCGCTCCGCCCGGTTATCTCAAAGAGCAAC
>DASVHB010000327.1:0-2477 GCA_036379195.1 Pirellulales bacterium | reverse complement strand
GGCGTGGCCTTGCTTCACCCTCGCCGCCCCATGCCCAGCATTCTTGGGCAAGCATTCGTGGCGCTGGGTCGCACCGAAGCGGGCATCGCCTTCGGCGGCAGCCGCGGGGTGCTCACCGACGTCTTTTTTTTGCTTTGCTCGACCGACGATCGTGGCCACCTACGCACCCTGGCGCGGCTCAGCCGTCTGATCGCCAGCCCCGATTTTTTGCCTCAACTGCGGTCGGCCGCCGACCCGCCCGCCGTGCGCCTGGCCATCCAACAGGCCGAGGCGGCGCTGCCGTAACCAGGCCGCGCCCCTTTAGGAACCGCGGGAAGCATTGAATGACGCCACCGAACACGCCGAGGACCCCGACGCGGCGCGTTGCCCGGTTCGGCGGGCACGGTTGTTGCATTATTGCCAAACCAAAGCAAGCTTTGTCAGGCGGTGGAACTGATTTGGCCGCGCCGGACGAACGCAGGAGCAAGGCGCCATGGGCCATTCATCGCACGAACGACAGCAAATCGAATTCATCGGCGGACCTTTTGACGGCTTCCGCTATGAGATTCCGGTGCCGCTCTTTCCTCCTCAGACCATCGCCCTGCCGGTAAGCGAGACGATTCAGCGAATGCTCAACGGCGAGAACACGGGTGTGGCCACGCCGACCACCAGCGTGGCGGCCTATTCGTTCGATCGCGGAGCGGGCCGCTACCGGTTTCTGGGGGCCATGCTGCCCGAAACGCTTCGCGCCGGCAAGTAAAAAGTGTTTCGCTTATCCCGTCCAAAAATGCACCGCGGGCTTGAACGCATCGCCTGCGAAGGTCATCCTAAGGCGCCTTGACGACCATCGTTGCCGCGTCGAGTTTGCCGCCAGACGGTGGGACTCGCTGCGCTCGGCCCCATACGCATCAAGTTAAGGATGATTCCACCGCAAAACGTCTGTAGGGAACGCCCTCCGTGGCGTTCCGTGAACTGCCAGTTGAGGTCATTTCGATTGCTGTGGAATGCCACAGAGGGCGTTCCCTACAGAGCAAACAGGCGGTTGCGCGCTTAACTTGATGCGTATGGGGTATGCGCTGCGCTGGGCCCACCCTACGGTCTTGCAAAGCAACATCGATCAAGGGAAACGAATACCCTAAGGTCTCTTCTGTATGGATGAAATCGAAGCAGCCGCCCCAAACATGATCGGCGCGTATGGCCCGTGGGCGGCGTCTCTGGCTGGCGGCGGACCGGCGCGGATGTCGTTTCGCCGCCGCGAGTTTACTGACCTTGAAGCGTGGCGCCCGCAGGCGAGAGCGCGGCTGCGGGCCTGTTTGTCGCAGCCCGAGTCGGGCGGTGTGCCCCAGGCTACCGTGCAGCACACTTTTGATTACGATGGGCTGCACGTCGAGCATCTGAGCTGGCAGTTGCCCTACGGCCCGCCAACCGAGGCGGTGTTTCTCAAGCCCGCCGGCGCGCGGGACCGACTGCCCGCGGTGCTGGGCCTGCACGACCACGGCGGCAACAAATATTTTGGCGCCCGGAAGATTTCGCGTATCAGCGACGACGTGCACCCGGTCATGCGGCGGCATCAAGACCATTATTACGGCGGCGTGGCCTGGGCCAACGAGCTGGCGAAGCGCGGCTATGCGGTGTTGGTCCACGACGCCTTCGCGTTTGCCAGCCGGCGAGTGCGCGCGGCCGACCTGGCGGAAAAAGCAAAAGGCGATCTGATTGAGGTGAATCCGGAATCGGAAGCAGAGATTGCCGCGTACAACGAGTTCGCCGGCCGGCACGAGCATTTGATGGCCAAAAGCCTGTTCTGCGCCGGCGCCACCTGGCCCGGCGTGTTCACGGCCGAAGACCAGCGAGCGCTCGACTACTTGTGTTCGCGGCCCGACGTCGACGCCCAACGCGTGGGCTGCGCCGGGCTGTCGGGCGGCGGACTGCGCACCGTCTATCTGGCCGGGCTCGACGACCGCATCCGCGCCGCCTGCTGCGCGGGCATGATGACCACCTGGCGCGATTATTTGCTCAACAAGTGCTACACGCACACCTGGATGATTTATCTTCCGCTCTTGCCGCTTGATCTCGACTACCCCGAGATTCTCGGACTGCACGCACCCAAGCCCACCTTGGTGCTTAACTGCAACGACGACTCGTTGTTCACGCTGGCGGAGATGCAGCGGGCCGACCGCATGCTGACCGAAGTCTTCCAGAAGGCGGGCGCGGACGATGCCTATCGTTGTTCGTTCTATCCTGGCGGCCACAAATTCGATCTGGCCATGCAGGCCGAGGCGTTTGACTGGTTCGACCGCTGGTTAAAACAGTGATTCGACAGGCAAAACCGAATTGCGGGATCATCGCAATTACCCTGAGCGTGGGGTACAATTGTTGCTGTACTTCCTACCAGTTGGTCCACATGGATTCAATCCTGGGAGCGCGTTATGGAGTACTCTTGGTTGGCTTTTGGCATTCTTGCCGCGGTGGCGGCGATCTGGTTCTTCGTCGCTCCGCGA
>DASVHB010000326.1:0-2197 GCA_036379195.1 Pirellulales bacterium | reverse complement strand
GTACTTCGTGGCCCAGGCGGATGTCGAGCCCCGCGGCCAGTCGCTCGATCAGGCGATCGAAGCCGCCGACAACCAGCAGATCGTCCCAGTCGGCGTCGAAGTCGTCGTCGAACCATGCCAAGGAAAGATCGCGCAGTTCGGCGCCGTATTCACAGGTCTGCACGGCGGCGGCCCACTGCTGAGCACGGCCCAAGGCGGTATCGAGCGGACCGAATAGACAGCGGGCGGTGGCCACGTCTCGCACGCTGCGCGGCGCGGATTGCTGCCGCGACCGAGTGGCTTTGGCACGTCGCCGCTCGCGATCGACGGCGGCTTCCAGCCGGTCGGCAAGTTGTTCGACGTCGTCTTCGTCCCAGCGTGCGCCCGCCGTGTCGTACAGGGCGACCGATTCGTACTGCAACGGCGTGGCCGCGATCTGCCATTTTCGAGCTAGCGGCGTGAGCGGGTTGCGGCGTTGGATTTCGATCGAGCCGGCGCCCAACTCGACCGGCGTGCTCAGCGAACGGTCGGTCCAAATGCGCCCGCCGGTTCGCTGGCGGCCTTCCAGCACCAGCACCTCGAAACCCCGCGACGCCAGCTCGCGCGCGGCGGCCAATCCGGCGATGCCCGCCCCGATGACAACGATTTTTTCGCCTTTTTCGCGGCGGCGCGTTTCACCCATGCTGCTTCGAGCGCCCGCAAGCTCTGCCCAAGCCGACCAAATCGCCCACTTGAGCCAATCGCGACGGTACATGACGCAGCCTCACACCGGGCGCAATATCGACAAACCCCCGACCGACGATCACTGCCGCTTGATATTATACCACCCAGTCCACGTGCGGTGCGTACCGCCCTAGGGCGCACTTCGGTTCACCTGCGGCACCGACTCCATCGTCTCGCGAATGGCTGCCGCCTGAGT
The DNA here is from genome assembly GCA_036379195.1 of Pirellulales bacterium. GTDB lineage: Bacteria > Planctomycetota > Planctomycetia > Pirellulales > JAICIG01 > JAICLL01. The sequence goes on along the minus strand of DASVHB010000326.1, from coordinate 1,299 downwards.
CACGATGGCCAGGCCAAGCTGTTTGCGAAACTCGCCGCTCTCATAGGTGAACTCAAACCGCTGATTGAAGAAGTGTTGCCCCTGCACGAGACCCAGAATCTTGAAGCTGGCGCTTTCGTCTTCGCGCTTCCAGTACACCGGGCCGCCGCTGTCGCCCTCGAAGGTGTTGTAGTCGACCAGAAACGTCGGCTCTTTTTCCACCGGCAGCAGAGGGTAGCTGGCGATGCACCCCAACCGCACCACGGGAAACGACGCCTGGTTTGGCTCGAACACCGTCGCGTGTGGAAAGCCCACACAGCGAACCAGATCGCCCGGCTCGATGCCGCGCAGATCGTCGGCCGTGGCCAGCAGATCGGCGGTGAGTCGCGGCAGCTCGGCGCCCGCCGGCGGCTCGATGGCCATCGCCGCCACGTCTTGCTTGGCGTGTCGCTGCCAGAGCGGCTTACCCTCGCTGCGAATCTTTAGCGGCGCCGGCGCCTTGGAATACTCTCCCTCGCCGGTTTTCCGCCGATAGTTGACCGTCATTTCCTCGCCGTCGGACATTTCCAGAACATGGGCGGCGGTGATCAGAATGAATTGCGGCGTGGCTTCGTCGCCGGCGCGGGGACGCACGAGCACAAAGCCCGAGGCCGTCGACTTCGAGTTCGACAAGCGGACGGTGGCCATCACCAGGTCGGTCTGCCGTCCAGGCGTTTGCGCTCGCGCCGGCGCCGCCAGCAGCAGGCAAATCGCAACAAAAGAGAGGATGGTTCGCATGCGTCCATTGTAATCCAGCCTGCCGCCGGCTGCGAACCAGTTGCCAGAAGCCGCGGCGCACCACTATCATGCGCCGGCACGTGGTACTGCTTTAACGCCTGTGAATTGAATCATGAAAAACATTCGCTCTTCGATCCGCCGGCACGCCCCTGTGGTACTGCTCGCCCTGTTCGTCGGCATCACTGCCGCAGCCGACGGGGCCGATTGGCCGGCTTTCCGAGGCCCGGCGGGAACCGGCATTGCCGACGAAGCCGATGTTCCGCTGCACTGGTCAAACGACGAGCACGTGAAGTGGAAAGCGCCCTTGCCGGGGCCGGGCGACTCTAGCCCCGTCGTCTCTGGCACGCGGGTGTTTGTCTCTTGCGCCACCGAGTCGGGCAAGCGGCGCGGACTGTATTGCTTCGACCGCCGCGACGGCCGGCAGCTTTGGTCGCGAATCGTCGAGTTCGGGGGCGACGAACCGACGCACGAGACCAATCCCTATTGCGGTTCGTCGCCGGCCGCTGATGGCCGACGCGTGGTCGTCTGGCATGGTTCGGCCGG
>DASVHB010000325.1:0-10955 GCA_036379195.1 Pirellulales bacterium | reverse complement strand
CGACGACTGGAAGAACTCTGCCGTTCGTTAGAGCAGCGCTCATTCGACGATTGGCCGCTCTGGGCGATCGTCGATGACAGTGCTTTTACGACACACACGCTGAACAATTTCCTGTGGGTCACCTTCACGCGGTCGAATCCGGCAGCCGATTTGGATGGCGCCGGCAGTTTCGTGCACCACAAGCACTGGGGCTGTCGGGGGCCGCTGGTGATCGACGCCCGCAGCAAGCCGCATCACGCTCCTCCGCTCATCGAAGACCCCGAAGTGAATCGCCGCGTCGAGGCCCTGGCCGCCTCCGGCCGCCCGCTGCACGGCATCATTTAACGCTGCCGTACATTGTCGTCTTTCGCTCCGCGAGCGGCGACATTCGTAATTTAGGTGGTGTACTTTTCGCCTCTGCTCAACAAACAAACTACATTCGATGGTCTATCCACGACGAGCGCCAAGAGATTGGTAATGTCTCTGCCGAGCACGCTCATATCCAACGCCGTTGTCTCCGCCGCCGCGGCGAATTGGCCGTGAAAAAGCACAGTTTGGCCATCGTTGCGACGCATGCGGATGCGCGAATCGAATACCACGGAATCGGTTGTCCCACCAATCCCTGATATCTGTTCTTGCGCTGGCAGAGGCTCAATTCCGAGAGAAGCGAGAGCATCGGCACTAAGTACCGTGCGATCGGCTCCGCAGTCGGCGAGGAAGACTATCGGTAACCAGGCGCCATTGTCGCCTTCCGCCTCCGCCCATATGATCGGCCGAACGACGCCGTCATCGCAGAGTCGCCATGCACCGTCAATGCGCATAGATTCGCGGTATATTTTGGGCAGGAATGTAGCGCGTAAAGCGTCCTTGGTCTCCAGGGTGAGCCGTCATTGCGGCATGCAGCACGTCGTCCACCGAGTCGCCCACGAAAAGTTCCTGGCCGGCGATGCAAATGAATTTGCCTCGATGCGAATAAACCTCAGCCGCGTTCGACTCCAGCCACGCCCAATTCCGCTCGAACATTGCCTGGCGCGTGGCCGCGTCGGCCCAAATAACGGGGTCGTTCTCAACCTCCATCACGATCGGATTCTCGGGCATGGAAACATCCCCTAATTGCAAGTCCTAAGATACATCTTACAACTTCGATATCTTGGACGGAAGCCGCCGCGTCGAGGCCCAAGCCGCCTGGCCGTCCGCTGCACGGCATCATCGAACGATGTCGCGCAATGTCGCTTTTCGCTCCGAGAAGTAGCGTCTGACGGCTATTCGCTCCGCGAAACCAACGCCGCTTTCGCGGAGCGAAAGGCGACATTGGTCAAAAGCGTTCCGGAATCGGAAAAACCATCCCGTGAACTCGTTCTGCTTCGTCGTCCGACCGCTCCGATGCGGGCGGCGCATCGTCGTTCGACTCGCGGCGTAGGCTGCCGATTCGTTCCATCAGGTACTCTGCGCGCAGCGTGCCGGGGCTGTAGAGCAGCGGCATCCGCGGCGGGAGTCGCTTCAATTCGTTCGAGCTGATCGGCTTTCGAAAACCAAACGGGAAGTACGAGAAAGCCTGGTTGGTAAAAGGATCGGCCGGCAGTTGATCGATCTCGGTGCCTTCCAACTGAACCAGGGACTCGGGAAGTTCCTCATGTTCCAGTCGCCACGCCTCGGCGGCCAGCACCAGCAAAGCGGCGCGGCGATAGGCCACGGCACCCCGGCGGCTGTCAATCAGCTCTCTGGAAAAGCCCTGGAACGATTCGTGCCTGCTGTCCACGCCGAAGAACAAGCTCGTGCGAGCGAGATGCTCCACGTTCAGACGCGTGTAAGGATCCTCGTAATACCAGGCTTCAGCCGGCTGCCGCTCGCCCGCCAAGGCGGCTTGGGCCGCTTCGACGTCGCCCAGGTCCAGCTTGGCCAGTAGGGCCAGCGTCCGCTTACTGCGGACCAGCTCCCACGGCATCCAGCGGGCCAACGGGCGGGAAACGATCGCCGGCCCGTCGAATGGCGACCAAGAATCGCCCTCGCTGAACAATCTGACCGCCAGCTCGCCATAGTCCTCTCTGATCTCGTCGGTCATCGGACGCAGAGGGGCGAGCTTGCCGATGAACTCGATCGCCGCGCGGATACGGTCCTGCGTTTGATCCTCGTGCGCTCCCCAGAAGAAGAGGCGGTCGAACGCCATCCGCTCAATGGCGTTGCCATAGATCTCGCCGAACAATCCCGGCTGCTGATGGAAATGCCGGGCCATCGAAAAACCAGCCTGATAGCGGGTCCAGGCGGCCTCGAGGTCGCCCGCGTCTTCCAGTTGACGCGCACTAAGCACCACCAGATGAGCCAGCTCAAGGAACCGCCCGATGCCGACGTCATCCAGGCGCGGTGTCGTACCGAACGCACAATCTGGCCGAGCGGCCGCTTCGAGCGCGAGCGACAGCGGCTCCTGGTTTTTGTGCAGCCAGGCGATTTGCGATTCGGCCAACGTCGTCGACGTGTCGCCGCGCAAATCGGCGAACGGCCCCTCCGAAGGCATTTTGACGAGCAAGTCGCAGGCGCGGGCGTAGAGGTCGGCGGTGAGTCGCGCTTCGGCGCCCCTCGACGCCGCGGTTTCCAGTGATCTCGGCGCGATTTCGATTTCGGGCACTGGGGCCTGGTAGACGCGATACAGCACGGTGCCGATCAACACCGCCGCCCATGGCAAGACGAGCACCAGCGCGGCACGCAGCCGGACACGCCACTCGGTGCGCTCTACCAGCCAATCGGGCGCGCGTAGCCAAGTGCTCACAAAGAGCGCAACTGCCAGCGGCGCCACTGTCCAAATCCAACCGATCTCTAAGAAGTCCATGAGCGCCGCCCAGCCGGTGAGCGTCGCCGCGGTGATCACGCCAAACACGGCGGCCAGCAAGCCGCTGCGGAAGAACATCGAGCACAGTTGTCCTGAGCCAAACGCCAAGGCCGCCCACAGCAGATAGCCCGGTACATGGCCGAACCAGTCGAGATGCCAGGATCGGTTGAAATGCCGGTAGGGATCGCCCAGGTCAATGCCAAACCAGCCGTAATTGAAAATCAGGAAGTTGCGCGCCGTGATATCGTCGTATTGCAGACCATTGCGAGCCACCCATGCCAACAACAGGACATGCGCCGACAAGTACAAGAACATCAGCGCCAGCAGCGGCGCGGCCCAGAAGAGTTGCCGCGAGAGCCACAACCGGCGGGGGGCGACGCCGCGTTCCGTGAAATACCGAAACTGCCCCGCTTCTTGATCGGCCAGAAAGACGCAAGAACCCAACAGCGCGAAGATCAGCGTGGCGATCGGGACGCTCAAGGGCGAATGCGGTCCCGCGCCCGCCCAGTTGGCGATCGGCAGCAACAATCCCAAGATCAGCAAAATACCCAACACCACGCCCGACTGCCGGGCCTCTTGCCACCACAGCCGGCGCATATCGCTGGCGCGGGCAATGCTCGGGGCGCGCACGCGTCGCGGCAGATCATGCAGCCATCGTCGCGATAAAGCATAGTCAGCAAGAAAGACAGCGACGGTTGCTATTGCATGAGGCAGCAACGACGGTTGACCTGGCCGAGGCCAGCCGGGAAAAACGTCGCGCCCCACCTCGACAAAGACCTGCACAAGAAGAGAACTGACGAAGGCGGCGGCCGTCGCCAGTAAGGCCGCCACCAGGGGCCGCGATAGCAACAGCGAAAAGAAAACGGCCCAGCCCAGCACTTGCAAGAGCACAATTGCGATGATCGACCACTGGTTGACGGTTTCGGCCAATGGCGATACCTGGTTGGCTTCGGCAACGGCCAGCGCCACCGCGGAAAGCATGATGCCCATCAAGATCGCGCCGAAGCCGGCGAAGATCAGCTTTCCGAAAAAAAGCCGCGACGCGGGAGCGGGCAAGCCACGCAAAAACTCGATCGTTTGCTCCTCGCGCTCGATCGCAAAGAGCGTGGCGCCGGCCCCGAGCGCGAAAAAGGTTGCCAGCACCCAAGGCAGGGGCCAGATCGCATTTCGCGTATCGCTCGCAAACAGGGCAACGAGCCACTCGATCAGTACACCGAGCACGGCCAGCGAAAGCCAGTAACCGCGCAGCACGCGGTATTCTTTCCAAACGAGGCGCGGGAAAAGCAAGGCACTCATGGCGCGGCGACCTCCTGCGCGGGGGCGGGCGATGGTTCTTCTCGCCCGTCGTTCAGATAGGCCACGAAAATCTCTTCCAAGCTGGGCGTGCGGGCCTCGAGTTCGGCAATCGCCGGCTCGCCGCGCAGCGTCTCCAGATGTTCGTTGGCCAGATAGCGCACCAGCACTTGCCATTGCCTGGCTCGCTGCCGCCGCCGCAAAATCTCGCCGCGCACGGTGGGTGGAGCGGACGCGCCGTCGGTTAGCGTGACCGTCAGCTCCCGGATTTGTTCCTTGAGCGCGTCGAGCCGCTCGACGAGCACCAGCCGCCCGTGGTTCATGATTGCCACGATGTCGGCCACCCGCTCGACTTCGCCGATCTGGTGACTCGACAGCAGCACCGTCCGCCCGGCGGCGGCCAGGTCGACCATGCTCTCCAAGAACTCACGCCGCACGAGCGTATCCAGCCCGGAAGTCGGTTCGTCGAGAATCAGCACCTGCGGCTCGTGGGCCAAGGCCAGCGACAGCGCCACTTTGGCCCGCATGCCTTTGGAGAGTGCCTTCAGCTTTCTGCCGCCGGGCAAACCATACTGTTGCACCAGACCCTCGTAGCGCGGCAAATAGCCGTCGCCATAAAAGCCGGCGGTGAACCAGCCGATTTCGGCCACGGTCATCCACTCGTAGAGCATGGGGCGTTCAGAGACATAGCCCACGCGGCGGCGGATCGCCAGCCCGTCGCGCTGGCTGTCGAGGCCCAGCACTTCGGCGCTGCCGGCGTCGGGCGTGGCCAGGCCGAGCAACGTTTTGATGGCGGTGGTTTTGCCCGCCCCGTTCTCGCCCAGCAGTGCGAACACGACGCCCGGCGGAACGTCGAGCGACACGTCGTTGAGTGCGATCTGCGAGCCGTAGCGTTTGCTGACGTGCTTGAGGCGAATCACGTTGTCCATGGTCAGACCTTTTGTTTTTCGACGGCGGCCAATTCATGTTCGACGAGACGGCGGATTTCGTCGGGATCGAGTCGGCTTTGCTTGGCTTCCCAGAGCACTTGCCGCAGTCGCGTGCGGATAAGTTCGACGCGCTGGCTGCGGCAGTGGCGCGGCGCGCCATCGGCCACTTCCAGGCCAGTGCCGCGCACCGCCGCCAGCACCCCCTGCGCTTGCAGCTCCCGATAGGCCCGTGCGACCGTGTTGGGATTGATAGCCAGCTCCTTGGCCAGTTCGCGCACCGAGGGCACCATTTCGCCGGGGCGGATGGCCCCGCCCGCCACGGCGAATTTCACCTGGCGCACGATCTGGTCGTAGATGGCCAGCCCGTCGGAAGGATCGATCGAGAAGAACATGTCCGCCGTCCGAATGCCCCAAATCATGTGTACTACAGTGATAGTACACTAGCTGCCGGAGGGTGTCAACAGGCCGGTCGGAAAAATCTGGCGCCGGCCAAACTGAAGCCCGGCAGCGGCGCCTACGGTTAGTGACGGTCGGCCATTCGCTCCGTACAATGCGCTTGACATGCCCGATCGAATCCTCGTGAGGAGCCGCACATGCTGGCAAAGCGTCTGTGTTTCACCGTTGGCCTGTGCATGCGTCTCGCCTCGACTGCGGCGGCTGACGATCTGCTGCCGGAGGGCTGGGACTATGTGCCCGCCATGCAAAAGGTGGCGGCCCGATTTCACGGGCGGACCGGCGTGGTGCTGCACGTCGGCGATTCGATCACTTATTCCAATCCGTATGGCCAATGGGCGCGGGTCGGGCAAGGACACACCGAAGCCGACAAAGCCATCCTCAACTGGATGCACACCGGCCGCGACGACGACAGCGACGGCTGGTGGCTCTGCCGGTTCGATCATCCCGATGGCGGACGCTCGTACACGGCGGCCGGCGGCATGCGGCTCGATGAATTGTTGTCTGGCGAGAAAGGCGTCGAGGCGCTCGACGCGCTGCTGGTCAGGTATCTGCCGCAAATGCTCGTGCTGATGATCGGCACCAACGACGTGTCGCGGGGGCGGTCGGTGGCCGAATATCAGGCCGATCTGGAGCGGGCGATTCAAATCGTGCTCGATCGCGGCGTGGTGTTGATCGTGTCGACGATTCCACCGCACCACGCCCGGCAGCAGTTGGCCCAGCAATACAACCAGGTCATCCGTCAGCTCGCCAAAAAGCATGGCCTGCCGCTGATCGATTTTGAGCGCGAAATCGTCAAGCGGCGGCCCAACGATTGGAACGGCACGTTGCTGAACAAGGACGATGTGCATCCCACCGCGGGCAACGACAAGCTGAACGCGGCCAGCACCCCAACCGAGGAGAATCTGCGGTCGTGCGGATACTTGCTGCGCGGCTGGCTTTCGGTGCGTAAGATTGCCGAAGTGAAACGCCGGGCGATCGATACCATATCGCGTGACCCTGCGGCGGTGGGTTCGGTGGCGCGAGCGGGGCAAACCGCCCGGCGTGGCGCGGCCCTGCCTCCGGCCAAGGCCGCCGGCAAGGGAGACCTGCGCCTGCCCGTCACCCGCGATACCTGGTTGTCGAACGTGGGCAGCGAAGCCGACGGCAGCAACGGCGGCTCGGGACAATTGAAAGTGAAGTCGATTCAGGAGATGTCGCTGGTCGATTTCGATCCCAAGCCGCTCGCGGGCCGGGTGGTGCGCAGTGCCACGCTGCATCTGCATGCTTCGGGCGGCGAGCGGCTGCAACGGATGACGGTCGGCACGTTGGCGGCCCAGTGGGTCGAAGGCACGGCGTCGGGTTACCAGCCGCAGCCCGGCAGCTCGACGCACAATCATCGCCAGCATCCCGACGTGCCGTGGAGTTACCTCGGCAGCGATTTGTGCGATGTCATGCTTTCGCGCAGCGGCACCATCTGGCAGATGGCCGACACCGACCCGCCCGACGGCGAGGGGTGGCAACACGTGGCCGTCGATCCGCGGGTGATCGGCGCTCGGGTGGCGGGCGTGAGCTACGGCTGCCTGGTGTTCGACGACACCGGCTCGGAGTGGACCCGCGACGGCGAGAAGTTTTCGTTGCGGCTGTATCCGAACCGCTTTCTGCACAGCCGCGAGTCGGGCAAGCAGCGAGCGCCGTACTTCACCGTCGAGCTGGGCGAGCCTGATACCGCCGCTCCGCAGCCACCCGAAGAACTCGTGGCCAGCAGCGAAAATCTGCCGGCCGGCGAAGCCTTGGTCACCTGGCTCACGCCAGCCGACGATGGCCCGGCAGGCACCATCGGCTTTTTTGTCGAGATCGACGGTCGCGATGTGCCGCGGTATTTGATTCCCGCCGCCGCTTCGCCCGGCGACCGTGTGACGATGCACGTGCGCGATCTCGAACTGCCGCCCGGCAAGCAGGCGCGTCTGGCCGTTCGCGCGGTCGATGGCGCCGGCAACCGTGGCAAACCGGCTGAAATCGGCTTCAAGACCTCGGCGACGAAGCCCGCCGATTTGCCAGAGCTGAGCAAGTCGAAACCTTCGCCCGGCGGCAAGCTGCCTCGGCTCGGGTCGATCGAAGTGGCGATCATCGACGCGCTCGATAAGGTTCACAGCGAAACCGGCGAAATGATTCCTCCGCAGCCCAAAGCGTACCTGTCGGCCAATCATCTTTGGAGCGGCCAACAACGCGAGATTCGGCTGCATGCCGCGAAAAACGAATTCGTCGATTTTCAGATCGTGTTGCATGGCGAAGCAACGGCTTTGGAAGCGGAGGTGCGGTTCGACAATCTGCCGGAAATCGAGCGATCCGTCGGACGGCTGCAACCTGTGGCCAGCCAGCGTGGCCCGCTGCCCGATCCCGTCGTGCCGCTAAAGGCTTCGGCCCCGGACGCAAGCAGCAAGACTGCCGCCTACACCAGCCTGCTCGTCGAGCTGTTTGTACCGCACGAGGCAAAGGCGGGTGAACATCGCGGCACGCTGCGACTGCGAGCGAGCAATGACTCGCTGGAGCTGCCGGTCAAGCTCACGGTCTGGGATTTTACGTTGCCAGACCATTTGAGCTTTCTGCCCGACATGAACTGCTATGGCCTGCCGGACAACGAGCGCGATTACTACCGCCTGGCCCACCAGCATCGCACGGTGCTCAATCGCGTGCCGTACTATCAGAACGGCAACGTTGCCGAGGGATGTGCACCGGCCTGGGATGGCCAGCGGCTCGATTGGACCGCTTGGGACCGCCGGTTCGCGCAGTATTTCGATGGCTCGGCCTTTAGTGATCTGCCGCGGCAAAGCGTGCCGCTGGAGTGTTTCTATCTGCCGCTGCAAGAGAATTGGCCCAGCCCGATTGAGACGAATTACAACGGCAGCTATTGGGCCGATGAGGCGTTTCCCGACGGTTATCGCGAGGCGTTTGTGTCGGCCTCGCGGCAGATGGCCGAGCATTTTGGCCAGCATGGCTGGCACGATACCTTGTTCCAATGTTTTCAGAACGGCAAGAACAACTTTAAAGAGAACGGCTGGTCGCGCGGCTCATCGCCGTGGCTGTTGGACGAGCCGGCGAATTTTCAGGACTACTGGGCGCTGCGTTGGTTTGGCCAGGCGTTCCACGAGGGCGTGTCCGCCGCCGGCAGCCGGGCGAAAATGCTCTTCCGTTGCGATATTTCGCGCCCCGAGTGGCAGCGTGATTCGCTCGACGGGCTGCTCAATTACAACGTGGTGGGCGGTGCGTTTCGCGGCTATCGCCGCATCGTGCTCGACCGCAAACGCGCCTTCGGCCAAATGGTGGTCGAGTACGGCTCGGCCAACGGCCTCGAAGAGAGCAATGTGCAGCCGGCCGGTTGGAGCGTCGACGCCTGGTGTTTGGGGGCCGACGGCGTGCTGCCCTGGCAAACCATTGGCACGGCCGATTCGTGGAAGCGAGCCGATCGGCTCGCGCTGTTTTACCCGGGTCAAAGCGACGGGCCGCCGGCGCCTTCGATCCGGCTGAAATCGTTTCGCCGCGGCCAGCAAGACGTCGAATATCTCACGCTTTGGTGCCATGCCACCGGCCAGCCGCGCTGGGCCGTGGGCGAGGCGGTGCGCCGGGCCTTGCGGCTATCGGGCAGCCGGCAGGGCACGGGCTTCGGCGGCGAGGACGCCGGAGTCATTCAATTCGCCGCGCTCAAGCCCGCCGATCTTTGGGCATTGCGCATCGCCCTGGGCCGCGCACTCTCGAAACGCCAGCCGGTCCCCGAGCGCCGATTGGTCGAGTTCAAGTAAGAATACGCGCCGGGGGGCCACGGCATCCGTCGCAACGCGTTTGGGGTCTGTAGGGAACGGACTCCGTGCCGTTCCGCGAGGGCGGCGCGACGTCGCCTCGCTTTTCGGCGGGTCGCCAGAGCGGGGGCGGTGGCTGGGGCAGAGGCTTGTCGATGCTCCGGCTCTGATATCCGGGGCATCGCTTAGGCACTGCCTGGGCTGCGCAAGATTCGCGGTCGCGGGAGAGTGGGCCTGGTTCCATTTTTGTTCCGGAGGTATCGCGCATGCCCCTACCGCTTTCCAGCACCGAAGGTGCGTCATTCCATAGCCCTGGGTTGTCCGCGAAAACCATTGCCGTAAGCCCCAACGGGGCGCCATTCCGTAAATTTCGCTCGACGGTCTAGGGCGAATAGCGCCCCGTTGGGGCTTACGACAAATCATTGCATTGCAAAACCCAGGGCTGCGCCCTGAGCTGTGAAATCACGCCGCGTTGCGGCTACGAGAGGCGTTTCGGCCTGGCGAGCCAAAGGACAAACCAAGGCCCGCTTGCGGAACAAAAGCATGCTCAAAACGTGAAGCCTATCGACTCCCAAACAGCAAATTTTGCGCAGCCCAGGCTCTGCCCCGGCCACCGGTGAGAGCCTTTCTACGCGTTGAACCCCAAAATGTCAGGCTGGAAAGCCTGACCTACGGGCGGAAAACTATCGCCAATTACGCGCCGCGTTGCAAGCACAGTTTTGCCCATGTGGTGCCGGCGTCCCGCCTGCCAACGCACGCGAGACGCCTACAAGACATGCACTACGGGCTAATCCCCTACGGACGAGCGAACGGAAACAACCGCCGCAGCTCGTCGCGGTCGGGCTGGCGTCCATACTCGCACAGCTCAAACGCCTCGGCGAATTCGATCTTATTGCCTTGCTCCGCTCCATACCACTCGCCGAGCTGTCGCCGGAAACGATCGGCCAACGCCCGATTACGGCCGGCGAAGCCATCGCGCACTTTCTGCCGCCGCTCGGCTTGTGGTTCCGCCCCCTCGGGCAGCAAGTCCGGCGAGCCATTCGCTCCGCCTTCATAAAACTGCGAAACAATGACCGCCAACGCCGACAGCTTCTGTTCGATCACCGAGTCGATCGACACCGCCACGTCGGGCTGAAACGGGTTCGGCTTCTGAAAACGATCGGGGTAATACATGAACACTGGGTTCTTCTTCAGTTCGGGCACGTCGGGGCAGAAGAACGGCACCGTCACCATGTAGGCCGCGTCTTGCACCAGGATACCCGTGTAGCGGTGATCGGGATGGTAGTCGTTTGGGCGGTGGCTCAACACCAGGTCGGCGTTCCACTGGCGGATGAGCCGCGTGATGGTGCGGCGGTTTTCCAAGGTCGGCAGCAGTTCGCCGTCGTGAATGTCGAGCACTTCGCTGGTCACGTGCAGCAGAGCATCGGCTTGGGCGACTTCGGCTTTGCGGCGGTGAGCGAGCGGGCCGCCGGCCTCGCGCCAGTGGCCGATGTCGCCGTTTGTCACCGAAACGAACTTCACATGGTGCCCTTGGGCGGCCCACAGCGCCGCCGTACCGCCGATCTGCAACTCGCAGTCGTCGGGATGCGCGCCAAAGCAAATGATGCGCAGCTTGCCATCGTCCTGTGGCGGCTCGGCTGCTGGCTTGACGTCAGCCGCGCGCGCGGCGCCCGCCAGCCCAAGCTCGTCTAGCCGGCCACC
>DASVHB010000324.1:0-2771 GCA_036379195.1 Pirellulales bacterium | reverse complement strand
ACCAGGGAAAGGCGATAAATTATTTTTTATAATCTTGACGCAGGTGCCGGTTGCCGCGGCCCAAAGATTGCTATCGCCTTGGCAAAACACGCGCTGACCCTCGCTACGGTTCGCGGAAGGCTCAAATAAAGAGGATCTTATCCCGGCATCATTCGGAACTTAGGCGCGGCTGCCTACAATTGAGGCGATTGGGGAACCTCAATGAACGGTGCCACCATGGAGCAGCTCAGCTACGGCGATGTCGTGGCCGCCATAGCGTTGACCGCGATTCTGGTCGCGCTCGTCCTTTTGGCGGCCTAAGCGATCGCGGATAAGATGGATGGAGCGATTTGGCGGTACCGCCTGGCAGCACCGCCGGTACGGCCAGTTCGCCCAGTTGATTCAAGCCAAATCACCCCACAACGCCAGGTGCGCAACGTGGACAGGATACTCGTGGCTGAAGACGAGCCAGCGATTGCCGATTCGCTCGTGCGCGGTCTGCGCGAGGAAGGCTACCTCGTTGAACTGGCCGCCGACGGCATCACCGCTCAACGCGAGCTATTGCGGACGGAATGGGACCTGGTTGTCTTAGATTGGTGGCTGCCGGGAATGACCGGCTACGACGTGCTCTGCCGAGTTCGTGAGGCGGGTCGCTCGACGCCGGCTCTCTTTCTTACGGCGCGCGACGGCGTTGCCGAACGAGTGCGTGCATTGAATGCAGGCGCCGACGATTACCTTTGTAAGCCGTTTGATTTCGACGAATTCCTGGCGCGGGTGCGAGCGCTGCTGCGGCGAAAGGGCCCGCTGGACGCGACGACGCTTCACTATGCCGATCTGGGCCTGACCGTGGCGTCTCATATCGTGGCAGCGATCTCCGGATCGATCAGCGTCGAGAGTGAAGTCGGCAAGGGCAGCCGTTTCACGGTGCGGCTGCCACTGGTTGGCGCGGGAGACAACGGTCACCTTACAGAATTATCAGGATTGCACCATCGCCCAGCGACTTGACGGTCGCGAAGGCGGGGCAGACAATCAGGGCTAGTTCACTTCAGCAGGCAAGGAGGGCTACGATGGCTGCCGTCTCGCCAGTGCGGGCACTTGTCGTCGACGACAACGACGACGCGGGAATGACCCTGGCCACGCTGCTGAAGCATTGCGGCCACCATGCGATGCTAGTCTCTGGTGGAGAGGCCGCGCTTGAAAGAGCCCCGTCGCTCCATCCCGATGTCATCTTCATCGACCTGGCCATGCCTCAGGTCAACGGATTCGATGTGGCCGGGCGGCTTCGCCAGATGGCCGAGTTCGCCCAGACCCCTTTGATCGCAGTCAGTGGGTTTACGGACGCCGAGAGCCGCGCCAAGGCCGCGGCGGCGGGTTTCACCGACTTTCTGGTGAAGCCCTATCCTCTCGCCGTCTTACAAGCGACGCTCGAGCGCATCACGATCAGCATCGACGCCTCGCGGCAACGCGCCGAGACTTCGCGCGCGGTGGCCGAGCAAACGCGCCAGATGAACGAAACCGCGCGGCGCGAACTCGATCTTCTCTGGCGAGAGCTTCGCCGGCCCGCCGCCACAGTGTCGGTGAATGCAGTGGCGGTGAATGCAGTGGCGGTGAATGAGGTAGCGGTGAATATCGAAAAGTCGGGCATCAGCCGCAGCCTGACGTTGACCGAGCGCTCGACCGCCGAAGAACTGCGGCTCTGGCTGAAAGAGCAGCGCTGCCGGGTGGGGCCTGTCTTCGAGTCGGGCGTCGAGCAATTCTCGTTTTTCGTCTACTCGCGCCGGCAAGAGCTCGGTCGGCTGGTCGCCCAACACGGCAAGTTCCGAGTTTCGGCCTGACGAACCGCCAACCTTCGAAGAGATCCATTTGAAGATCGGTGGCGGCGATTCTTTCGCGGAGCAAGGGGACTAGGAAGGCGCCCAGTGAAACGTGATGGGAGTTTCGATGTCGGGGTGCAGGCTTTTGTGCACAGGGCAGGTGCGCGCGGCGTTGTCCAACAGCGATCGCTGCTCGGCGGTGACCGGCCGCGGAACTCGAACGTCGACGGTCAAGCGTCCGATGCGGCGGATCGGCGAAGTGACCATCTCTTTGCCAACCGTGACGGTCGTGCCTTCCAGCTCGATGCCATGACGCTGGGCCACAATACCCATGATCGTGAGCATGCACGTGCCGAGCGCGGTGGCCACCAGGTCGGTGGGCGAGAACGATTCGCCTTGGCCCATGTTGTCTTTGGGAGCGTCGGTCGAGAGCGTCGTGCCCGATGGCCCGTGGACGGCCCGGCATCGCAGCCGGCCTTCGTAAGCGATCTCAATTTGAACCATGGCTCGATTTTGACCGCCCAACGCCGGCAAGACAAGCCCGCACCCGCGGCCGGTGGTGGCCCCCGTTTGATGTTCTGTTTGAGAATCAAAACTGCTCTGCCCCAGCCACCGGAGCATTTGCCGAACTTGTCGGTCAAAACCAATCATAAGCTAACGCTTCCGGCTTCCGGGTACGACTCGCTCATCGCTCAAGCACGAACCGCCTTTTCCTGGCTTACCCGCCGGGCTACCATAGGGGGTCTTTGCGGATCTTTCGGTTCGTTGGTGGCGAGCATGGTCGGCAGCGCACGCCCGCGAGAGGGCGACAAAAAATCAGCTTCAAAAACGCGCGAATGGGCGCCGCGGTTCTGGACCGGCATGGACTTCTTCGCCTGGTGGCGGCTGCTGTGGCGCAATGGCTTCCGCGTACATTGGCGGCTCTGGCATCACGCCGTCTTCATTACGCTCATCAGCATCTTTCACACCGTCTACCGT
>DASVHB010000323.1:0-10679 GCA_036379195.1 Pirellulales bacterium | reverse complement strand
GCGTGAAGCCAGTAAAAATGGCAAAGAAGGCGTGACCGCCTCGCGGCCACAGTGGTCGGTTCGGCGTCACGCCCCGGCGGTGCGTGCCCCCCGCAATTCTCTGCATTCGCGGCGACTGGCGCGCGTGAGCGTCCCTGGTCCCGGTGAGTCGATCGTCGTGATCGAGTCGCTATTGTCTGCAATATGCCTCGCTGGCGCTTCGGGTTAGTGTCGCCCGGGCGACGAGTCGCGTCGGCTTCTTCCGTGCTGGGCACATTGGTCGAGCGGGCGTCCGGCTGGTCTTTTTTTTACCTGGAACGGTGTTTGCCAAAGCGGTGCCCGCCTTGGTTCGTCCAAGCGGTGATGCCGAGGCTTCGACTTAACTGCACCAGTTAAACTGCACCAGGATTTCCGACAGGCTACCTCATGGAAGGTTGCACATTGGGGCATGACCCGGGGCGAAACCCAGCGGGGCGAAATGCAACGGGGCAAGACAATGCGGGGCAAGACCTAGCAGAACAAATTGCCGCGGCGCGGTACCGTGCGACGGCATGTACGCGATTGGGGGATTCGTCGCCCGAGCGCGTGGCGGTTCTGCGGGCGTTGCAGTTGGGCGATTTGTTGTGCGCCGTTCCCGCTCTGCGGGCGCTGCGCGGCGCGTTGCCCAAGGCGCACATCACGCTCGTTGGGCTGGCCTGGGCGCGGGAGTTCGTCGATCGCTTCGATCACTATCTCGATGATTTCTTAGAGCTGCCCGGTTTTCCCGGTTTGCCCGAGCGCGAATTCGATTCGGCGGGGTTCGTCGATTTTCTGGCGTCCGCCCACGAGCGGCATTTTGACCTGGCCATTCAATTGCACGGCAGCGGTTCGTTTGTCAATCCGCTCACGGTCATGCTGGGCGCGCGGCACAACGCGGGCTATTACCTGCCGGGCGACTACTGCCCCGATCCTGAGCGGTTTCTGCCGTATCCCGAGGATGTTCCCGAAGTACGGCGGCATTTGGCATTGATGGAATTCCTCGGCGCGCCGTCGCTGGGCGAAGCGTTGGACTTTCCAGTGCGGGAGGCCGACCGGCAGTCGCTGGCCAGGCTCGACGATGCCGGTTGCCTGCGCCGCGGTGAATATGTTTGCATTCATGCCGGGGCGCGCTATCCGAGCCGCCGTTGGGGCGCCGAGCGCTTCGCCGCCGTGGCTGACCGCCTCGATGAATTGGGGCTGCGGGTGGTGATTACCGGCTCGCGGTGGGAGTCGGAGTTGGCCGCGGCGGTGGCCGGCGCCATGCGGCGGCCGAGCATCAACCTGGCCGGCCGCACCACCCTGGGTTCGCTGGCGGCGCTGTTGGACGGCGCTCGGTTGGTGGTCTCCAACGACACGGGCATTTCGCACGTTGCCGCGGGCGTTCATGTGCCGAGCGTCGTCGTCGTTACCGGTTCCGACCCCAAGCGTTGGGCGCCGCTCGATCGTCGGAGGCATCGCGTCATCTCGCATCGTGTCGATTGTCAACCCTGCGAGCACGTGGTCTGCCCGATCGGCCATCCATGCGCCACGGAATTGACACCGCAACAAGTATTCGAGGCGGCGCGCGACATGGCCGCGGAATTTGCCGACGAACGAATGGCCCCTGACCGAACGCCGACGAAACTTGGCCGCCGCGCCGTTGGTGAGTTGGCCGCCGTTTGACACAAAACGCTGATCGCCGAAAGGAGCAAATCGGTGCGTCGCCTGAAGATCTTCACCTGGCACATCCACGGCAATTACCTCTGGTATTTGTCGCAAGTGCGACACGACATTTATATCCCGCTGGCGCCCGGGCGGCCGGGCTACGGCGGGCGCGGCAAAACGTTTCCCTTCGGTGACAATGTACACGACGTGCCCGCCGATGAGGTGCGGAATTGCCAGTTCGACTGCATCCTTTTTCAGCACCGGCAGAACTGGGAAGTCGATCAGTTTGAAACGCTTTCCGACGAGCAGCGCCGCCTGCCGCGCATCTACCTCGAACACGATCCGCCGCTGGAGCACCCTACCGAGCAATCGCATTGGTGCGACGATCCCGAGGTGTTGTTGGTGCACGTCACGCCGTTCAATCAATTGATGTGGGACAGCGGGCGCACGCCCAACCGCGTCATCGACCACGGCGTGCTGATACCGCCGGGCATTCGCTATACCGGCGAGATCGAACGGGGAATCGTAGTCATCAATCACTTGGGTAGCCGCGGGCGGCGTCTGTCGCCCGATGTTTTTCTGCGCGCCCGCGAGGCGGTGCCGCTCGACCTGGTGGGCATGGCCGCCGAAGAACTGGGCGGCATCGGCGAGGTGCAGCCCACCGAGTTGGCCGCCTTCGAGAGCCGGTACCGGTTTTTCTTCAATCCGATTCGCTACACCAGCCTGGGGCTGGCCGTGTGCGAAGCCATGACCTTGGGCATGCCGATCGTGGGCCTGGCCACCACCGAAATGTCGACCGCCGTGCAGAACGGCATCTCGGGATTTGTGGACACCAGCCTCGACAAACTCATTCCACCGATGCAAGAGCTGCTGCGCGACCCGCGCGAGGCACGGCGGCTGGGCGACGGAGCGAGACGCTATGCCCTCGAGCGGTTCGATATTCGCCGTTTCACGCGCGATTGGGAGGCGGCGTTCGCCGACGTGACGGGCCGTCTCGCCGCGCCTCGCCTGGCGGCGGCCATTGGTTAGCCTTGGAGAACGACAATATGTATCGACGCATCGCGCTGGTCAGCGAACACGCTTCGCCCTTGGGATGTTTAGGCGGAGTCGATAGCGGCGGGCAAAACGTCTATGTGGCCCAGGTGGCGAAGCATCTGGCCGCTTTTGGGCATCAGGTCGATGTGTTCACCCGGCGCGACAATGCCACTCTGCCCGACATGGTCGAGTGGCTGCCGCGCGTGCGGGTGGTGCATCTGGCGGCAGGGCCGGCGCGGTTTGTCGCTAAAGAAAAGATGTTGCCCTACATGGATGAATTCACCGAGCAATTGCTGCGGTTCAGCGATGCCGAAGGCGATTACGATCTGCTCCACGCCAATTTCTTTATGTCGGGTCTGGTGGCGGCCGAGGTGAAACGCCGCCACGACATTCCGTTTGTCATTACATTCCATGCGCTGGGAAGAGTAAGGCGAATACACCAGGGTGGGGCCGACGGCTTTTCCGAACAGCGAATGACCATCGAAGACCGCCTGGTGGCCGAGGCCGACGGCATCATCGCCGAATGCCCGCAAGACGAAGAAGACCAGGTGCTGCTGTACGGCGCCGACCGCGGCAAGATCCGCCTGGTGCCTTGCGGCTTCGACAAGGCGGAGCTGTGGCCGATCGACAAGCGGCTGGCTCGGAAGCGATTGGGCATTAGTCGGCACGAGCGTTTGGTGTTGCAAGTCGGGCGGATGGTGCCGCGCAAAGGAGTCGATGATGCCGTGCGTGGTTTCGCGCGGCTGCTACGGCAGCACGGCGTCGCGGCGCGGCTGCTGATTGTCGGAGGCGAATCGGACGACGCCGATCCGCTTCAAACGCCCGAAATCGGCCGTTTGCGAGCGATCGCTCGCGAGGAGGGAGTGGCAGACCATGTCACCTTTGTAGGCCGCAAGCGGCGCGAGCAGTTGAAGTATTACTATAGCGCGGCCGACGTGTTTGTGACGACGCCTTGGTACGAGCCGTTCGGCATTACGCCGCTGGAGGCGATGGCCTGCGGCACGCCGGTGATCGGCGCCAACGTAGGCGGCATTAAGTATAGCGTGCTCGATGGCGAGACCGGCTACCTCGTGCCGCCGCATGACCCCGACGCGCTGGGCGAACGGTTGGCCCATTTGCTCAGCCATCCGCGGCTGCTTGCGCGTTTTTCGCAACAAGCGTTGGAGCGGGTGAATCATTGGTTCACCTGGCGTCGCGTGAGCGCACAGCTCGCCCAGGTGTATGAGGAGGTCTTGGAAGGCGTCGTCGCCGAGTTGCAACCGCAAGAGGAGACGGTTCGGGTTTAGCGGCGTAAAACATTTGACGGCAAGATACATCGGCATATGAGCAATCGCGCGATTTTCCTCGATAAAGACGGCACGCTGATCGACGATGTACCTTACAACGTCGATCCAGAGCAAATGCGGCTGGCGCCCAAGGCCGGCGTCGCCTTGCGGCGCCTGGCCGTTAACTACCGGTTGATCGTCGTGTCAAACCAGTCGGGTGTGGCCCACGGGTTCTTCGACGAAAAAGCCCTGCGCGCCGTCGAACAGCGGTTGCGGCAGTTGCTGGCCGAAGAGGGCGTCGTGCTCGATGGATTCTACTATTGTCCACATCATCCTAGCGGCGCCGACCCGCGCTATCGTTGCCGGTGCGCGTGCCGCAAACCGCAGCCGGGCATGCTGCTGCAAGCCGCCGATGAACATCTGCTCGACCTCGGACGAAGTTGGATGATCGGCGACATTCTCAACGACATCGAAGCCGGGCACCGCGCAGGTTGCCGCGCGGTGCTCGTCGACAACGGCGGCGAAACCGAATGGCAAATGACTCCGTTGCGGCGGCCCGACTTTATCGTGGCCGATCTCGACGCGGCCGCCGACCGGATTGTGGCAGCCGAGCCGCCGCAGAGCGGAGTGACATGGTTTGATCCTATCGACCAGCAAGCATCTCGCGATTCAGGAGGTACCGATTATGCCAGGCGATCGATGGGCCGACGCCCAGAAATTGCTGTGCGTTCGGCTCGATAGCCTGGGCGACGTGCTGCTGACGACTCCCGCCATCGCCGCGCTGAAGCGGTCGCGGCCCGGACGGTCGATCACTCTGCTCACTTCAGCCTCCGGTGTCGAAGTGGCGCCGCTGGTGCCCGACATCGACGAGATCATCCGCTACGACGCGCCCTGGATGAAGCACACCGCCGAACGTCAACATCCCGCGGGCGATGAGCGGATAATCGCCCATCTGCGCGGCGAGCGGTTCGACGCCGCCGTGATTTTTACGGTGTATAGTCAGAACCCGCTGCCCGCCGCACTGCTGTGTTACCTGGCCGACATTCCGCTGCGTGCGGCCCACTGCCGTGAGAATCCGTATCAACTGCTCACCGATTGGGTGCGCGAGATCGAGCCGGATGAGCAAATCCGGCACGAAGCGCGGCGGCAATTAGATCTGGTGGCCGCCCTGGGCGCGCACACGCCCGATGAGCGGCTGCGGCTTGTGGTCTCGCTGTTGGCGCGGCGACATGTCCGCACGTGTTTGAACGAGCTGGGGATCGACGTCGCCCGGCCCTGGGCTGTCGTCCACCCCGGCGCCACGGCCCCGTCGCGTCGCTGGCCGGCCGAGCAGTTCGCCGAAGTGGCCACACGCCTGGCAGTCGGCGAAGGTTGGCAGATCGTCTTCACCGGCGATCGCGGCGAGCAACCGTTGATCGCGGAAATTCAGCGGCTCTGCGGTGCGGCAACCTGGTCGCTGGCCGGGCGGCTTGGGCTCGACGAATTGGCCGCGTTGATCGAGGCCGCGCCGCTGCTGATCTCGAACAACACGGGACCGGTACACATTGCCGCGGCGGTCGGCACACCGGTCGTCGATCTCTATGCTTTGACGAATCCGCAACACACGCCCTGGCAGGTGCCGCATCGTGTGCTGTTTCACGACGTGCCGTGCAAGTATTGCTACAAGAGCGTTTGCCCCGAGGGACACCACGATTGTTTGCGATTAGTGACCGCCGAGACCGTGCTGCGAGCGGCCATCGAGTTGTACGAAGAAAGCCAATTGATTCACGAAACTCTTCCGGTGGCTGGGGCAGAGTCTTGGCGATGCCCCGGTTCGCCTTCACCGGGGCACCGGCAAGCCTCTGCCCCAGCCACTGCGGCACGTTTATAGACCAATCTCCAGAAACAAAGCTCTAGGGCCCCACCATGTACACGCTTGGCATCAACGCCACTTATCACGACCCCGCCGCCTGCCTGGTCAAAGACGGGCAGGTGCTTTCGGCCGCCGAGGAAGAACGCTTCACTCACATCAAGCATGGCAAGCGACCCGTGCCTTTCTCGACTTGGGAGCTGCCGTTTCACGCCATCGAGTTTTGTTTGCGCGACGCCGGCATTCGGCTGGTCGACGTCGATCATGTCGCCTATTCCTACGATCCGTATTTGTTGCTAGGTAACCGGCGCGACGACGACACCATCGAACTGCCCTTGAAGCCGGCAAGCAGCCGGCCACAAGGACCGGGACTACCGCGCGAGAAAGAAACAGCGCTGGTCGCGGACGCCGCAGAGTCGCCCTGGGATCCGTTGTTTCTGGCTTCGATCGTCAACGCTCCGGGACAACTTGCCGATGGCGCGCCGCACCATCTGCGCGAGCGGTTCGCAGGCGCACGCGCCGACGGACCGTATCGTTGGCATTTTGTGAAGCACCACCTGGCCCATGCGGTCAGCGCCTTCCATGCTTCACCTTTTACACGGGCCGCCGTCATGACGCTCGATGGCCGCGGAGAACGCGCCACCACGTCCTACGGCATCGGCGAGGGCTGCGAACTGGAAATCATCGGCCAGGTGTGCATGCCGCACTCGCTGGGGCTCCTATATGAACAAGTCACCGATTATCTGGGCTTTTTACACTCCTCCGACGAATACAAGGTGATGGCTCTGGCCTCTTACGGCAAGCCGCGATTCCGCGCCGAATTTGAAGACATCGTTCGTATCGGCGAGAACGGGCAATACACCATCGCGCCGCCGCGATTGAGCGAGCGGTTCGGCCCGCCGCGCCGCCGAGGCGGGCCGATCGAGCAGCGCCACAATGACATCGCCCACTCGCTGCAGGTAGTGCTCGAAGACGCCGCCATCGAGCTGGCCCGCTGGCTGCACGGCGAGAGTGGATCGGAAAACCTGTGCCTGGCGGGCGGGGTGGCGCTCAACTGCGTCATGAACACCCGGATTCGCGATCGCGGGCCATTCGGCGATATCTGGGTGCAGCCCGCGGCCGGCGATGCCGGCACCGCCTTGGGGGCCGCGCTGTGGATTGATAACCGCCAGCGCGGTGCCAACGAGCGCGCCTACCAGATGGAGCACGCCTTTCTTGGCCCATGCTATCACGACGACGAAATCGAACAATTCTTGCGATGGTCGAAACTCTCCTATCGGCGGTTGAACAGCGTGGCCGAAGAAACCGCCGATTTGCTCGTGGAAGACAAGGTAATCGGCTGGTTCCAGGGACGCATGGAGTTTGGTCCTCGGGCGTTGGGGGCGCGTTCGATACTAGCATCGCCGCGCAGTCCTACGATGCAAGCGAAACTTAATGAGATCAAAGATCGCGAAGATTTCCGCCCGGTGGCACCGGTCGTGCTAGAGGAAGAAGCCGACCAGTGGTTTGTAGGGGCACGGATGGCGCCGTTTATGTTGTTTGTGTTTGATGTGCGTCCGGAAAAGGCCGACCAGATTCCCGCGGTTCGACACGTCGATGGCACGGCCCGCGTGCAAACGATCAATCGCCGCCAGAATGCGCCTTATTACGACTTGCTGCGCGCCTTTCAGCGGCGCACCGGCGTGCCCGTGCTCGTCAACACGTCGTTCAACACCCGCGGAGAGCCGGTGGTGTGCTCGCCGCGCGACGCGGTCGAATCGTTCTGGACCTCGCCGTTGGACGCGCTGGTGATTGGCAGTTTCTTGCTTCAAAAGTAAAACGTAATACGCCGTGCAGATTTCCGTCGTCGTACCCACTTATCATCGGCACGATTTGCTGCGCCGTTGCCTGTCGGCGCTCAGCGCTCAGCAGTTCGCCGGCGCGTATGAGGTGATCGTCGCCGACGACGCCGCCGATGTCCCGACGCGCCGTCTGGTCGAAACGGAAGCGGACAGCGCGGGGTATCGTCTACGCTATGTTCCGGTGGAAGCGACTCACGGTCCCGCCGCCGCGCGCAACGCCGGTTGGCGGGCCGCCGAGGGCGAATTCATCGCTTTTACCGACGACGACTGTCTGCCGCAGCCGGGCTGGCTGGCCGCCGGCGCCGAAGCGCTCACCGGCGGGGCCGACGCCGCCTGGGGTCGGCTCGACATGCCCTTGCCCCCCAAGCCGACCGATTATGAGCGCGACGCCGCCGGGCTGGCGGGCGCGGTGTTTGTCACCGCCAATTGCTTTTGCCGCCGAGATGTGCTGGAAAAAGTAGGTGGCTTCGACGAGCGATTTACCGCGGCCTGGCGCGAAGACAGCGATCTCTATTTCTCGCTGCTGGAGCACCGCTGCCGCGTTGTGCATGCCGCTGACGCCGTGGTGATTCATCCAATCAGGCCGGCCCAATGGGGCGTCAGCCTGCGGCAGCAACGCAAAAGTGCCTTCGACGCCTTGCTTTACCGGAAGCATCCACGGCTTTATCGCCGCCACATCGCCGCCTTTCCGCGCGACTATTACTATGTCGTCGGCTCGCTGGCCGCCGCCGTGGCCGGCGCGGCTGCCCGGCAACAGTGGCTGGTGTTCAACGGGCTGGCGGCCTGGGGCTTGCTTACCGGCAGGTTTTTCGCCCGGCGCATGCGGGGCAACTCTTGGGCGCCCGCGCACGTGGCCGAGATGCTCGTCACTTCAATGCTGATTCCGCCCCTGTCGGTCTTTTGGAGGATGCAGGGGGCGCTGAAGTACCGATCGACACTTCCCGCAACAGGAGATCGCCATGCCGCGATCCACGCTCGCTAGCTTGCAAGGACCGCCCGCCGAGCGCAGTGCCCCGGCGCGAACTGACCCAGCGCGACATGAACTGGCGCGCAACGGATCGCGACCAATTCGCCGTAGCCGCGCCGAGCAGCGCCCTGAGCCGCCCGCCAGGCCGCTGCCCACCTACGTGCAAATGGAACCGGTTGGGCAGTGCAACCTGCGCTGCCAGATGTGCCCGATACAGTTTCGCCAGGACGGGCCGCCTCACGGGCCGCCGGCGTTCATGGAGTTCGACACCTTCACGCGGTTGATTGACGAATTGACGACGCTCGAGCATCTGCACTTGCAGGGCTTGGGCGAGCCGATGATGCACCCGCGGTTCTTCGACATGGTGGCCTATGCCGCGGGCCGAGGCGTGCGCGTGACCACCAACACCAACATGACGCTGGTGCTCAATTCCCGCCGCGCCGAACGTTGCGTCGCCTGTGGACTCGATTGCATTCATGTTTCGATCGATGGAGCGACTCCCGAAACCTACGAGCGCATCCGAGCGCGGGGCCGCTTCGAGCGCGTGATGCGGGGCTTGCAACTATTGGCCGACGCGCGGCAAGCGGCGGGCATGGCCGGCCCGCAGATGCGGCTGGTAACCGTCATCATGCGACAGAATCTGCACGAGCTGCCCGAGCTGGTGCGGCTGGCTCATCGCTGGTCGATGCAATCGATGTTTGTGCAGCACCTTTGCCACGATTTTGGCGAATCGACGTTGCCCGCCGCCTACTGGCCGATGCGCGAATTTGTCGATCACGAGACGTTGCTGGGCGAAGCGCCGCAGCGCGTGGAGGCCTGGTTCCACGAGGCTCGCCGCGTGGCCGACGAGCTGGGCGTCGAGTTGCGTTTGCCGAGCACGCGCCCGCGGCTGCACCCGCCCGGCACGCCCGGCCCCAAGCGGTGCGACTGGCCGTGGCGCGGCGCTTACATCAGCTATCAGGGGCTTGCCATGCCCTGCTGCATGATCTCGACGCCCGACCGCATGAATTTCGGCAATGTGGCCCGGCAGGGCCTGGGAAAAATCTGGAGCGGCGCGGAATACGAAAATTTCCGCCAGCAGCTCTCGTCGGACCAACCGCCGGAGATTTGCCGCTCGTGTTCGGTTTATTCGGGCACGTTTTGAGCCGCCGTTGCGCACCGGTCTCATTCCGGCCGCTCGTCCAGTCGCTCAATCGGCCGGCGCGTTTTCTGGACCGTCACACCGCCGTAGTTTTTCTTGAGGCTTCCCGGCTTGCTAAGGTTTTCCTGGGTAAACTTCACCTCGAATTCGCCGCCCACCTCTTGGCTGCACTGAATGCACAGCCGCGCCTCGGGCAAGGCCTCGATTCGCTCCGGTGGAATCTCCGTCTTGCACCGAGCGCACCAGCGTCGCTTAGCGGTCATGCCGTAATCTCCTTTGCGAGAAAGCCGAGTTCGAATACCGCGCAACAAAAAAGCCCGCCAGGTCACGGGCTTCGACGAACACAGTAAGTGGCTGGAGCGATTGAAGTATAACCGCTTTCGGACGCATATCAAGGCCGCCCGTTGGAAGTGTGAAATGTATCCCGATGCTAGCTCAGCGGAACAATGTAGTACTGGCGACCGTTGAACCAGCGCGGCGTCCACGAGGGTGGCACCGCGTGTTCGATGGAAGGACTGGGCATCGGTGCGTCCTCGATGATCAGCGGCGCCGTCGCGGCGGGCTGTGGTACAAAGGCCGGGGCAGTGAAGCGAGCCGCCGCAGGCAACGGGCGATGCCAGAATTTGACGGCCGTTTGAAAGGCCAGAGCCAGCAGCAGGCCGGTTAAGACGCCCGCGAAAAAGTGAATTCGGCGCATCTGAATCTCTGTTCGTAGATGGGAAAGAACCAATGCCATTGCGAACCGCCGCCGGGGCATCGCCCAGGCTCTCTTGGGCTGCGCAAAACGTACGGTGGTGGCGGCGCGGGTTTGATTCCGTGGTTGTTCCTGCAAGATGCCACCGGCTTGCCCGGTGGAGTTTCACGTTGGCCGTCTACATCGGCGGATATTCCGCCCCCCTTCCGCCCTCTCCGGCGTCTGCTGGCACGCCGTAGGCGTGCC